>NZ_JBEYXR010000010.1:0-244789 GCF_040645135.1 Streptomyces sp. NPDC046859 | reverse complement strand
GCCGGGGACGCCGAGTGCCTCGCCGGTGCCGACGGAACGTTCCGTCGGCAGGCGCCGTCCGCACACGGATACCCTTGACAGGTGACCGACGCCCAAGAGACCGCAGCAGACGCTCCACTGCGAACCACCGGAGGCGGCCCTCCGGACGACGGCGGAGCCTCCGCCGCGAAGGCGCCGATCCCTCTGCTCGAGCCCCGCGAGGGCATTCCACCCGTGGTCGCCGACGAGGCGGCGCTCGCCGAGGTGATCGCCGCCTTCGCCGCCGGCTCCGGACCCGTCGCCGTCGACGCCGAGCGCGCGTCCGGCTACCGCTACGGCCAGCGCGCCTATCTCGTGCAGCTGCGCCGCGCGGGAGCGGGCACCGCGCTGATCGACCCCGTCGCCTGCCCCGACCTGTCCGGTCTCGGCGCGGCCCTCGCGGACGTCGAGTGGGTCCTGCACGCGGCCACCCAGGACCTGCCGTGTCTGCGGGAGATAGGCATGGTGCCGACCCGGCTGTTCGACACGGAGCTCGCCGGGCGGCTCGCCGGCTTCCCGCGCGTGGGCCTCGGCGCCATGGTCGAGAGCGTGCTCGGCTTCGTCCTGGAGAAGGGCCACTCGGCCGTCGACTGGTCGACCCGCCCGCTGCCCGAGCCCTGGCTGCGGTACGCGACGCTCGACGTCGAGCTGCTCGTCGATCTGCGGGACGCCCTGGAGAAGGAGCTGGACCGGCAGGGCAAGCTGGAGTGGGCACTGCAGGAGTTCGACGCGATCGCGTCGGCGCCGCCCGCCGAGCCCCGCAAGGACCCCTGGCGGCGGACGTCCGGGATGCACAAGGTGCGCCGGCGCCGGCAGCTGGCCGTGGTGCGCGAGCTGTGGCAGACCCGGGACCGGATCGCGCAGCGGCGCGACGTGTCGCCGGGCAAGGTGCTGTCGGACGGGGCGATCGTGGAGGCCGCGCTGTCCATGCCGGCGAACGTGCACGCGCTGGCCGCGCTGAGCGGGTTCGGGCACCGGATGGGGCGGCGGCAGCTGGAGCAGTGGCAGTCCGCGGTCGACCGGGCCAAGGAGCTCGGCGAGGCGCAGCTGCCCGCGCCGGGCCAGCCCGTGACCGGGCCCCCGCCGCCGCGGGCCTGGGCGGACAAGGACCCCGCGGCCGCCGCGCGCCTCGCGACGGCCCGCGCCGCGGTGTCGGCGCTGGCCGAGCGGCTGAACATGCCCCAGGAGAACCTGATCACTCCGGACACCGTGCGGCGGGTGTGCTGGGAGCCCCCGCAGTCGGTGAGCGCCGAGTCGGTGGCGGAGGCGCTCACCGGGTACGGGGCCAGGCCCTGGCAGGTCGAGATGGTCACGCCGGTCCTGGTGGCCGCGCTGTCCGCCTAGGGGGGCGCGGGGTGCCTCGGGGAGGCACCACGGCGGAGGGGGACGGCGAGATCGCGCCAAGATCTACCGGTGCGTCCGGGTGCGGGGGCTGAGCCGGCGGTGTGACCTTCACCGCTCGCCACGCCAGGACTGGGCAGCTACGTTACTCATAAGTAGCATGAGTACTGAGCGCGCGCTCAGCGCGTCGCGCAGCAGTAGTGCCATCCCGCACCCTGGAGGAGAGCCATCGTGCCTCGTACCATCAGGGACGTCGTCTTCGTCGACGGCGTCCGCACCCCGTTCGGCAAGGCGGGCCCGAAGGGCATCTACCACGAGACCCGCGCCGACGACCTCGTCGTGAAGGCGATCCGGGAGCTGCTGCGCCGCAACCCCGGTCTCGACCCGAAGAAGATCGACGAGGTCGCCATCGCCGCGACCACGCAGATCGGCGACCAGGGCCTGACCATCGGCCGCACGGCCGGCATCCTCGCGGGCCTGCCGCAGTCGGTGCCCGGCTACTCCATCGACCGCATGTGCGCCGGCGCCCTGACCGCCGTCACCACGGTCGCCGGTTCGGTCGCCTTCGGCGCGTACGACATCGCCGTCGCCGGTGGTGTCGAGCACATGGGCCGCCACCCCATGGGCGAGGGCGTCGACCCCAACCCGCGCTTCGTCAGCGAGAAGCTGGTCGACGAGTCCGCCCTGTTCATGGGCATGACCGCCGAGAACCTGCACGACCGCTACCCGACGATCACCAAGCAGCGCGCCGACGAGTACGCCGTGCGCTCCCAGGAGAAGGCGGCCAAGGCGTACGCCAACGGCAAGATCCAGGCCGACCTGGTGCCGATCTCGGTCCGCCGCACCAACGCCGAGGCCGGCGAGACCGGCTGGGGCCTGGTCACCGCCGACGAGCCGATGCGCCCGGGCACCACCCTGGAGAACCTGGCCGGTCTGAAGACCCCGTTCCGCGTGCACGGCCGGGTCACCGCCGGCAACGCGGCCGGTCTGAACGACGGCGCCACCGCCTCCCTCATCGCCTCCGAGGACTTCGCCCGCGAGAACGACCTGCCGGTGAAGATGCGCCTCGTCTCCTACTCCTTCGCGGGTGTGGAGCCGGAGGTCATGGGCTACGGCCCGATCCCGGCCACCGAGAAGGCCCTCGCCCAGGCCGGCCTGTCCATCGACGACATCGGCCTGTTCGAGATCAACGAGGCCTTCGCCGTGCAGGTGCTGGCCTTCCTGGAGCACTACGGCATCGCCGACGACGACGCCCGCGTCAACATGTACGGCGGCGCCATCGCCTTCGGTCACCCGCTCGCCTCCTCCGGCGTCCGTCTGATGACGCAGCTGGCCCGCCAGTTCGAGGAGCAGCCGGAGGTCCGCTACGGCCTCACCACGATGTGCGTCGGCTTCGGCATGGGCGCCACCGTGATCTGGGAGAACCCGCACCACAAGGACGCCGGAGGCGACAAGTGAGCACCACCGCTGAGCTTCTGAAGGGCGCCGCCGAGCTGTTCCCCGGCGAGGTCGTCACGCAGGCGCACGTACGCCACTTCGACCTGCCGCTGGGTGCCGGGCGCTTCGCCCTGATCAGCCTGGACAACGGCCACGACCACACCAAGCCGACCACGCTCGGCCCGCAGTCGCTGGCGAACATCGACGCCGCGCTCGACCAGGTCGAGAAGGAGGCCGCGGACGGCGACATCGTCGGCGTCGGCGTCACCGGCAAGCCGTTCATCTTCGCGGTCGGCGCCGACCTCAAGGGCGTCGAGCTGCTGAAGGAGCACAAGGACGCGCTGGCCATCGGCAAGGGCGGCCACGACGTCTTCAAGCGGCTCTCGCAGCTCGCCGTGCCGACCTTCGCGTACTACAACGGCGCCGCCATGGGCGGTGGCGTCGAGATCGGTCTGCACTGCACCTACCGCACGGTGTCCGCGGCGCTGCCCGCGTTCTCGCTGCCCGAGGTGTTCCTCGGCCTGGTGCCCGGCTGGGGCGGCTGTACCCTGCTGCCGAACCTGATCGGCGCCGACAAGGCCGTCTCGGTGATCATCGAGAACAGCCTCAACCAGAACAAGCAGCTCAAGGGCAAGCAGGTCTACGAACTCGGCATCGCGGACGCGCTGTTCGAGGGCGCGGACTTCCTGGAGCAGTCGCTGATCTGGACCGCGGCCGTCCTCAAGGGCGAGATCACGGTCGAGCGTCCGGTGATCGACCGCGGCGAGGCCTGGGACCAGGCCGTCGCCAAGGGCCGCTTCATCGCGGACGGCAAGGTGCACGGTGCCGCTCCGGCCGCCTACCGCGCCCTCGACATCATCGCCGCCGCCAAGAACGGCGACCTCCAGCAGGGCTACGACGCCGAGGACCAGGCGCTCGCCGACCTGATCATGGGCGGCGAGCTGCGCTCCGGCATCTACGCCTTCAACCTGGTGCAGAAGCGCGGCAAGCGCCCCGCCGGCGCCCCGGACAAGAGCCTGGCCCGCCCGGTGACCAAGGTCGGTGTCGTCGGCGCCGGTCTGATGGCCTCCCAGCTCGCGCTGCTGTTCCTGCGCCGCCTGGAGGTCCCGGTCGTCCTCACGGACATCGACCAGGAGCGCGTCGACAAGGGTGTGGGCTACGTCCACGCCGAGATCGACAAGCTGCTCGGCAAGGGCCGTGTCAACCAGGACAAGGCCAACCGCCTCAAGGCGCTGGTGTCCGGTGTGCTGGACAAGGCCGAGGGCTTCGCGGACGCGGACTTCATCATCGAGGCCGTGTTCGAGGAGATGGGCGTCAAGCAGAAGGTGTTCGCGGAGGTCGAGGCGGTCGCCCCGGCGCACGCGATCTTCGCCACCAACACCTCCTCGCTGTCGGTCTCCGAGATGGCGTCGAAGCTCAAGAACCCCGAGCGGGTCGTGGGCTTCCACTTCTTCAACCCGGTGGCCGTCCTCCCGCTGCTGGAGATCGTCCGCGGCGAGAAGACGGACGACGCCTCGCTGGCCACGGCGTTCGCCGTCGCCAAGAAGCTGAAGAAGACGGCGGTGCTGACGAAGGACGCCCCGGCGTTCGTCGTGAACCGCATCCTCACCCGCTTCATGGGCGAGATCCAGAACGTCATCGACGAGGGCACGCCGGTCGAGGTCGCCGAGAAGGCCATCGAGCCGCTCGGCCTGCCGATGTCGCCGCTGGTGCTCCTGGAGCTGGTCGGTCCCGCGATCGGTCTGCACGTCTCCGAGACGCTCAACAAGGCGTTCCCGGACCGCTTCACGGTCTCCCCGAACCTGAAGGCGGTCGTCGAGGCGGGCAAGCGCGGCTTCTACGTCTACGACTCCGGCAAGCCGGAGCTGGACCCGGAGGTCGCCGCGCTGCTGAAGCAGGGCGACACCGTCCTGACCGAGGAGCAGGTCCGCGACCGCGTCCTGGACGCCGTCGCCCAGGAGATCGGGCTCATGCTCGACGAGGGTGTCGTCGCCGAGGCCCAGGACATCGACCTGTGCCTGATCACGGGCGCCGGCTGGCCCTTCCACCTGGGCGGCATCACGCCGTACCTGGACCGCGAGGGTGTCTCCGAGCGTGTGAACGGCAAGAGGTTCCTGGCGCCGGGCGTGGCCAGCGTCCCCGCGTAAGCGCTCCGCTGTGAACGCCGGTGCCCCGTACGCCCGTTGGCGTACGGGGCACCGGCGTTTCCGCGGAAGGCGCCTCAGACCTCCCGCCAGGCCTCCAGGGCCAGTCCGGGTTCGTCCTTGCGGCGGGTCACCAGGAGCCGGCCCGTCGACGGTGACAGGGTCGCCGCCACGATCCGCTCCTCCTCGTCCAGGGCCAGCGCCACCACCGCGTCCGCCGGCAGCTGCGGTCCTGACTCGGTCCACCAGGCCCCCGCGGACTCCTGTTCCGTCGGGTACGCGGCGAAGGCGACACGGCCGCTCGCCGAGCGCTGGGCGAGCACCGTGCAGTCGTGGCCGTCCAGCGCGCAGCGGACCGCGGACACCTGGCCGGGCCCGGCCGACGGCAGGACGGTGACCGGTTTGGCGCCGGGCCGCCAGGCGCACAGGTCGCCGGAGTCCTCGGCGTAGTAGAGCGTGGTGCGCTCCGCCGAGGTGGCCAGGGCGTACAGGGTGCCGGGCCGGACGGAGGTCTCCAGCGCCTCCTGGAGGACAGGGACGGCGCCCGGCTCCTCCTGCCGCCAGTGCAGCAGGGCCCCCGGAACGGCCGCGTACAGCTCGACCAGCCCGGACTCCCCCGCCACCGCGGCCAGTTGCTCGTGGACGTCCCGGCCCTTGAGGTCGTGCCAGGCTCCCCAGCCGCCCGCCTGCTTCTGCCCGCGCATGCTCACGCCGCCCGCCTTGTTGCGGACGAACACGTGGGCGCGGCCCTGCGCGTCGACGGTGACGGCGGGCAGACCCGTACGGTCGCCGCTGCCGTCCGGGTGGCCGACCGGGACCCAGTCGAGCGCGGCCAGCCGGGGCCTGAAGTGCGTGGAGTGCACGAGGCCCGACTCCCCCGGCTTGGTGGGACGCCAGGCGGCCAGATGCGTGTAGGCGTCGGCGCCGTGCCCGAGGGCGGGGCCGGGGCGGAGCTTCTGCTCGCCGCCGATCCGGCGCGCGGGGCCCCAGGGGCCGCCGGGCCCCAGCTCCGCGCGGCACAGGACGGCCTCGTCGGTCGGCAGATAGACGCTGAGGCGGCCGTCACGGCCGCGGATGAGCCAGTCGCCGTTCACCGTTTCACCTTATGCGGGTGGCGTACGGCGGAACGTGCCGCCCCCGGGCAAGCTGGATCACGGCACCGTCCGTACCGAGACAGGAAGTCGACGTCATGACCGACAAGTTCACCGTGAGCGTGCTGGGCACCGGCATCATGGGGGCCGCGATGGCCCGCAACCTCGTGAAGGCCGGGCACACCGTCCGGGTCTGGAACCGCACCCGGGCCAAGGCCGAGCCGCTGGCCGCCGACGGCGCCCTGGTGACCGGGACGCCCGCCGAGGCGGTCCGAGACGCCGATGTCGTCCTCACCATGCTGTACGACGGTCCGGCGACGCTGGAGGTCATGCGGGAGGCGGCGCCGGGGCTGCGCGCCGGGGCCGTGTGGGTGCAGTCCACGACCGCCGGTCTGGAGGGGATCGCCGACCTGGCCGGCTTCGCGCGCGAGCGCGGCCTCGTCTTCTACGACGCCCCGGTGCTCGGCACCCGGGAGCCCGCCGAGGCCGGCGCGCTCACCGTGCTGGCGGCGGGCCCGGCCGAGAGCCGGCCGGTGGTGCGGACCGTGTTCGACGCCGTGGGGTCGCGGACGGTGTGGACCGGGGAGGACGGCGGGGCGGGCACCGCGACCCGGCTGAAGCTGGTCGCCAACAGCTGGGTGCTGGCCGTGACGAACGCGGCCGGTGAGGTGCTGGCGCTGTCCGAGGTCCTCGGGGTGGACCCGCAGCGGTTCTTCGAGGTGATCGACGGCGGCCCGCTCGACATGGGGTACCTGCGCGCCAAGGCGGGGCTGGTGCTGAACGGGAAACTTTCCCCGGCCGCCTTCTCCGTCCGTACGGCGGCGAAGGACGCGCGGCTCATCGTGGAGGCGGGTGAGCGCCACGGCGCCCGCCTGGACGTGGCCGCGGCGAGCGCGGAGCGGTTCGCCCGGGCGGAGGCGCAGGGGCACGGGGAGGAGGACATGGCGGCGGCGTACTTCGCGAGCTTCCCGGAAGGCGAGAGGAAGTAGCGGCGTGCCCGTGCGACCCTGGAACCCATGGACGAGGACGCTCCCCTGCTCGTGATCGTCGACGCCGCGAACGTCGTCGGGTCGGTGCCCGACGGCTGGTGGCGGGACCGCCAGGGCGCCGCGGAACGGCTGCGGGACCGGCTGGCGTCCGAGGGGGTGCCGGGGCACGCCGGGCCGGTGGACATCGTGCTGGTGGTGGAGGGGGCCGCCCGGGACGTGGCGAGCGTGCCGGGCGTGCGGGTGGAGTCCGCCCCGGGGAGCGGGGACGACCACATGGTCGCCCTGGTCGAGCGGGCGGCCGGGCGGCCCGCTCTCGTGGTGACGGCCGACCGGGAACTGCGGCGCCGGGTGCAGGCGTTGGGGGCGGACGTGACGGGGCCGCGTACGGTCCGGCCGTAGCCGGGCTGCCGTACGCGGCCCCGGACGGGCACCGCCTCCTACTTCACGTCGGCCGCGGGTGCCTCCTCGCCGCGGGCGAGACGGCTGTGGGTACGGCCGTAGAGGAAATACACGGCGAGGCCGACGACCATCCAGATGGCGAACCGGACCCAGGTCTCGGCGGGCAGGTTGATCATCAGCCACAGCGAGGCGCACACCGACAGGATCGGCAGGACCGGCACCCAGGGGGTGCGGAAGGACCGGGGCAGGTCGGGGCGGGTCCTGCGGAGGATGATCACGCCGATGGCCACGACCACGAAGGCGAACAGGGTGCCGATGTTCACCAGCGCGGCCAGCTCCGTCAGCGGCGTGAAGCCCGCGAGGACCGCGATGAGCACGCCCAGCAGGATCGTCGGGCGGTGCGGGGTCTTGAAGCGCGGGTGGACGCGCGAGAAGAAGCGGGGCAGCAGTCCGTCGCGGCTCATGGCGAAGAACACCCGGGTCTGGCCGAGCAGCAGGATCATGCAGACCGTCGTCAGGCCGACCGCGGCGCCGAAGCTGATGAACCCCGCGTACCAGGGGTGCCCGGTGTCCTTGAACGCGTCGGCCAGCGGTGCGTCCACGGAGAGCTTGGTGTAGTGCTGCATGCCCGTGACGACGATCGACACGAGGACGTACAGGGTCGTGCAGATGACGAGGGAGCCGAGGATGCCGCGTGGCATGTCGCGCTGCGGGTTCTTGGTCTCCTCGGCGGCCGTCGCCACCACGTCGAAGCCGATGAAGGCGAAGAAGACGACGGAGGCCGCGGTGAAGATGCCCATGACACCGTAGTTCGACGGCGCCCAGCCGAACATGAGCTGGATCAGTGGCGCGTCGAGACTGCCCGAGGCCTCGACGGTCTGGCTCGGCGGGATGAACGGGTCGTAGTTGTCGGGGTCGATCAGGAACGCCCCGGCGATGATCACCGTCAGCACGACGGCCAGCTTGATCGCCACGACCAGGGACGTGATCCGCGCCGACAGCTTCATGCCGAGGACGAGGATGACGGTCAGGACGAGGACGAGCGCGGCGGCCAGGATGTCGAAGCCGAAGGTGTCGGCGCCCTCCCTGCTGCCGAGCGCCGCCGGCATGTGCCAGCCCGCGTTGTCCATCAGGGACTGGATGTAGCCGGACCAGCCGACGGCCACCACCGCGGTGCCCAGCGCGAACTCCAGGACGAGGTCCCAGCCGATGATCCAGGCGGGCAGCTCTCCGAGGGAGGCGTACGAGAAGGTGTACGCCGAACCGGCGACGGGGAGCGTCGACGCGAACTCGGCATAGCACAGGGCGGCCAGCGCGCAGGCGATGCCGGAGACGACGAACGCCAGGGCCACCGCGGGTCCGGCGTTGTTCTTGGCGACGGTGCCGGTGAGCACGAAGATGCCCGTGCCGATGATGACGCCGACACCGAAGACCGTCAGGTCCAACGCGGACAAGGACTTCTTGAGCGCGTGCTCGGGCTCCTCGGTGTCGCTGATGGACTGCTCGACTCTCTTCGTCCGGAAGAGTGTGCTGCTCACGGTCTTACCTCCCACGCTTGTCGTCCCCGACATGATCGAGAGGGGGCGTGGTACGCCTGCCCCCGCGCGGGCGATTTCACACAGATGGGCCGGTTTCACCACTCGTGTCGGCGGCGAAACCGGCCCGTTCGGACCTGTGAGGACCCGTCAGTCGCGCGCGGGCTCCACGGCGTCGACCTCGGCCGCGGTGCGGTCGTACCGGCCGTCCAGCTTGGAGACCAGACCGGTGACCTGGCGGGCGATGTCGGGGGCGGTCAGACCGATCTCGGCCATGACCTCGGCGCGCGAGGCGTGGTCGAGGAAGCGCGGCGGGATGCCGAAGTCGCGCAGCGGGACGTCGACGCCCGCGTCCCGCAGGGCCTGGGCGACGGCCGAACCGACCCCGCCGACGCGGCTGTTGTCCTCGACGGTGACGACCACGCGGTGCCGCTCGGCGAGCGGGGCCATGGCCTCGTCGACGGGCTTGACCCAGCGCGGGTCGACGACGGTGGTGGAGATGCCCTGCCGGTCGAGCAGACCGGCGATCTCCAGGCACATCGGGGCCAGGGCGCCCACGGAGACCAGCAGGACGTCCGGGCGGTCGGTGCCGGGCTCGCGCAGCACGTCCATGCCGCCGACCCGCCCCACGGCGGGCACGGCCGGGCCGACGGCGCCCTTGGAGAAGCGGACGACGGTCGGTGCGTCGTCGACCCGCACGGCCTCGCGCAGCTGGGCGCGCACCTGGTCCGCGTCGCGCGGGGCGGCCAGCCTGAGGCCGGGGACGACCTGGAGGATCGACATGTCCCACATGCCGTTGTGGGAGGCGCCGTCGGTGCCGGTGACGCCGGCCCGGTCGAGCACGAAGGTGACTCCGCACTTGTGCAGGGCGACGTCCATGAGGACCTGGTCGAAGGCGCGGTTGAGGAAGGTGGCGTAGACGGCGAAGACGGGGTGCACCCCGCCGGTGG
The DNA here is from genome assembly GCF_040645135.1 of Streptomyces sp. NPDC046859. Taxonomy (NCBI): domain Bacteria; kingdom Bacillati; phylum Actinomycetota; class Actinomycetes; order Kitasatosporales; family Streptomycetaceae; genus Streptomyces; species Streptomyces sp. NPDC046859. The sequence goes on along the minus strand of NZ_JBEYXR010000010.1, from coordinate 234,885 downwards.
CCAGGCCGGCCGCGGAGACCGCGCCGTGCTGCTCGGCGATGCCGACGTCGTAGACCCGCTCGGGGAACCTCTTGGCGAACTTGTCCAGGCCGACCGGCTGGAGCATGGCGGCGGTGATGGCGACGATGTCGTCGCGCTCCTCGCCGAGCCTGACCATCTCGTCGCCGAAGACGGAGGTCCAGTCGGCGCCGGAGGAGGCGATCGGCAGTCCGGTGTCGGGGTGGATCTTGCCGACGGCGTGGAAGCGGTCGGCCTCGTCCTGGAGGGCGGGCTGGTAGCCGCGGCCCTTCTCGGTGAGGCAGTGCACGATGACCGGGCCGCCGAAGCGCTTGGCGCGGGCGAGTGCCGACTCCAGGGCCTCGATGTCGTGGCCGTCGATCGGGCCGACGTACTTCAGGCCCAGGTCCTCGAACATGCCCTGCGGGGCGATGAAGTCCTTCAGGCCCTTCTTGGCGCCGTGCAGGGTCTCGTAGAGCGGCCTGCCGACGACCGGGGTGCGGTCGAGGATCTCCTTGGTGCGGGTGAGGAAACGCTCGTAGCCGTCGGTCGTGCGCAGCGTCGCGAGGTGGTTGGCGAGGCCGCCGATGGTGGGCGCGTAGGAGCGCTCGTTGTCGTTGACGACGATGACCAGGGGGCGGTCCTTGGCCTCGGCGATGTTGTTCAGCGCCTCCCAGGCCATACCGCCGGTCAGGGCGCCGTCGCCGATGACGGCGACGACGTGGTCGTCGCGCCTTCTGAGCTGGTTGGCCTTGGCGAGGCCGTCGGCCCAGCCGAGGACGGTCGAGGCGTGCGAGTTCTCGATGACGTCGTGCTCGGACTCGGCCTGCGAGGGGTAGCCGGAGAGGCCGCCCTTCATCTTCAGCCGGCTGAAGTCCTGACGACCGGTGAGCAACTTGTGCACATAGGACTGGTGACCGGTGTCCCAGAGGACCTTGTCCTTCGGCGACTCGAACACCCGGTGCAGGGCGATGGTCAGCTCGACCACACCGAGGTTGGGGCCGAGGTGGCCGCCGGTCTTGGAAACCGCCTCGACGAGGAAGGTCCGGATCTCCTCTGCCAGCTGGACCAGCTGCTCAGGGGTGAGCCGATCCAGATCGCGCGGTCCCGTGATGCGGGTCAGCAGCGGCACCCGTGCCTCCTTGCTTTAGAGCTGTCGAGCTGTTGCCGGGCTTGACGAGTCTAATGTTCCGCTCCGGCGGAAGGTTCCCGGCCCGGGATTCGTACGTCGTGCGATCGGCTCCCCGGCACGCCGAAGGGGCGCGGGGAACCGCGCGACCGGCCACAACGGACCGGCACGCGCCAGTTCACCCGCGCCCCGGGGCGCTGTCGCGTCCCGCGCTACGCGCGGCCCGCGGTCTTCTGCGTCTTCCGGGTGATCGAGTCGATCACGACCGTGGTGAGCAGGACACCGGCGGTGATCATGTACTTCACCGGTTCGGCGATCGACTCCAGCTGGAGGCCGTACTGGATCGAGACGATGACCAGGACACCCAGGAGGGCGTTCCAGGTGCGGCCGCGGCCGCCGAAGAGGGACGTACCACCGATGACGGCCGCCGCGATGGCGTTCATCAGCAGGTCACCGGTACCGGCGCTCTGGTTGGCGGAGGCGATCTTGGAGGCCAGGAAGAGGCCGCCGACCGCCGCGAAGCCACCGGAGATCGCGAACACCGAGATGCGCACCGCGGTCACGTTGATGCCGGCGCGGCGCGAGGCCTCGACACTGCCACCGAGCGCGAAGATCTTGCGGCCGTACGACGTCCGGCGCAGCAGGAAGTCCGTGCCGACCAGGAACACCAGGAAGATGACCGTGGCCAGCGGCAGGCCCTTGTACTGGTTGTACATGATCGCCGCGGCGAAGGAGACGATGCCCAGCAGGGCGGTCCGCAGGATCGTGTCGCTCAGCGGGCGGAACGGGATGCCCGCGGCCTCGCGACGGCGGTTGCCGAGGAAGGAGCTGAGGAAGAACAGCGCCGTCACGACCGCCGCCAGGCCGTAGGCGGCCGCCACGTCCGAGAAGAAGTACGTGGTGAGCTTGCCGATCAGGCCGTCGCTGTCGAGGTTGATCGTGCCGTTCTCGCCCAGCGTCTGGAGCATGAAGCCGAGCCAGAAGAGCAGACCGGCCAGGGTCACGGCGAAGGCGGGGGCGCCCAGCACCGCGAAGAAGAAGCCGTGCACGGCGCCGATGAGGGCACCGGCGACGACCGCGAACAGCACGGCCGCCCACTCGGGCCAGCCCTGGTTCACCGCGAGGACGGCGGCGATGGCGCTGGAGGCGCCGCTGACGGAGCCGACGGACAGGTCGATCTCACCGAGCAGCAGCACGAAGACGATGCCGACGGAGATCATGCCGGTGCCGACCATCGTGACGGTGATGTCGTTGATGTTCTGCGCCGACAGGAACGCGGAGTTGAGGCTCTGGAAGATGATGCAGATGGCGACCAGGCCGAGGATGACCGGCAGGGAGCCGAGCTCACCGGCCTTTATCTTGCGCCGGAACTCGCCGATGTAGCCGGCCAGGCCCTGCTCCTGCACGAGCAGGCGGGGGTCGACCGCGGTCACCGCGGCCGCGGCGGCCTCGGGGTTGACGACCTCGCGCTCGTCCTTGGGCGCGGTGGAGGTGTTGTCGGTGCTCACTTGGAAACCTCCCCGTTCGTGCGCGCCGCACGGCGGGTCACGGCGTTGTCGGTGGCGCCGGTGATGGCGGAGATGATCTCCTCCTGCGAGGTCGTCTTGACCTCGAAGACGCCGTTGTTCTGACCGAGCCGCAGCACGGCGACCTTGTCCGCGACGGCCTTGACGTCGGCCATGTTGTGACTGATGAGGATGACGGCGTGGCCGCGCTCGCGGAGCCGCTCGACCAGGTCGAGGACCTGGGCGGTCTGCTCGACACCGAGGGCCGCGGTGGGCTCGTCGAGGATGACCAGCTTGGGCTCGCCGAGCATGGAGCGGGCGATGGCCACGGTCTGGCGCTGACCGCCGGAGAGCGAGGCGATCGGGATGCGCACGCTGGGGATGCGGATCGAGAGGGTCTGGAGCAGCTCGCGGGAGCGACGCTCCATCTCGACCTCGTCCAGGATGCCGCGCTTCTTCAGCTCGCGGCCCAGGAAGAGGTTGCCTACGACGTCGATGTTGTCGCACAGCGCGAGGTCCTGGTACACCGTCGCGATGCCGAGGGCCTGGGCGTCGTGCGGCCGGCTGATCGACACGGCTTTGCCTTCCCATTCGATGACGCCCTCATCGATGGGGTGCACGCCGGCGATCGTCTTGACCAGCGTGGACTTTCCGGCGCCGTTGTCGCCCACCAGGGCGACCACTTCACCGGCGTGGACCTCAAGCTCTACGTCGGTGAGCGCCTGAACGGCACCGAACCGCTTGGAGACCCCGCGCAACGCCAGCACGGGCGTAGCGGACACGTGAACCATCTCCTTCGCCGCCTGACCCGGCGGAAGGGTTGTGCAGAGAGAGTTGGGGGGATCCGTCCGGCGCCCCGCGCCGAGCTTGCGGGGCTGAATGATGCGCGGGGCGCCGGAGGAGTCGAGAGCAGTCATGCCCCGTGCGGGAATCCGGTGACGAACTCCCGCACACGCGAGGGGACTCGACTAGCCGATCTTGAGCTTGTCGCACGCGGCCTTGTACTTGCCGGTGCAGATCTCGTCGGCGGTGTAGACGCCGTCCTTGATGACGGTGTCGTTGACGTTGGCCTTCGTCAGCGAGGTGACCGGGACGAGGACGGACGGGACGGCCTTGGCGCTCTCGCTGTCGACCTTGTCCTTGGCGATGGAGTCGAGCGACTTGCCCTGGGCGAGCGCGACGGCCATCTCGGCGGCGGCGGAGGCCTCGGGGGCGTACGGCTTGTAGACGCTCATGAACTGCTCACCGGCGATGATCCGCTGCACGGCGGCGAGTTCGGCGTCCTGGCCGGTGACCGGGACGTTGATGCCGGCGGCCTTCAGGGCGGTGATGATGCCGCCCGCCATGCCGTCGTTGGCGGAGTAGACGCCGACGATCTTCTTCTTGCCGAGGGCCGAGATCGCCGCCTCCATGTTGGCGTTGGCGTTCTCCGGCTTCCACTCCTTGGTGTCGTACTCCTTGCCGATCTCGACCTTGCCGTCGAGGGCGGAGTGCGCGCCCTGCTTGAACATGGCGGCGTTCGGGTCGGTGACGGAGCCGTTCATCATGACGATCTGGCCGTCCTTGGCCTTGTCGCCAAGGGCCTCGAGGAGGGCCTCGCCCTGGGTCTTGCCGACCGCCACGTTGTCGAACGAGGTGTAGGCGCTGATCGGGCCCTCGGCCAGGCGGTCGTACGCGACGACCTTGATGCCGGCGTCCACGGCCTTCTGGACGGAGTTCTTGATCGCCTTGGCGTCGACGGCGTCCAGGATGAGGACGTCCACCTTGTTGGTGATCATCGTGTCGACCTGCTGCGCCTGCAGGTTGGCGTCCTGCTTGGCGTTGTTGTAGTCGACCTTGGCCTTGCCGTTCGTCAGCTCCTTGATCTTCTGCTCGATCAGCGGGCGGTCGAACTTCTCGTAGCGAGCGGTCTGGTTCTCGGGGAGCAGCAGACCGACCTTGATGTCGTCGCCCTTGTTGGCGGAAGCGGTGGAGTCCTTGCCGCCGTCCGCCTCCTCGGCGCTGCCACAGGCAGCCAGCGAGACGGCCATCGCACCAGCGGCGATGGCTACAGCGGCGCGACGCATACGCGTGTTCACTTCAGAAACCTCCCTGACGAGGCCGCGACGTTGCGGCCGAGGTGGCTGGAAGTCAACTCGGCCACACGTGCGACGTCAAGAAGTAAATCCTTAACGGGTTGGCAACGGTGCCATCCGTTCTCTAAGTGAAGGCGGGGGCAGCCGCATGCAAAGTGCTATCCAAAAGGGTCGAATCGCCCATCTCGCTGAGCGCGAGGGCGAGAGCGCCGAGCACCTCGGCACGGCCTCCAAGAGCCCCTGGAAGGACGCTCAGTTGGCGTGCGGCACTGGGGATGGCATAGCGCCCCACGGACTCCCTGATGGGCCCCAGGACCAGCTCACCGGCCTCCGCCAGATCGCCCCCGAGGACCACCCGGCTCGGGTTCAGGAGGTTGCAGAGCTGGGCGACACCGCTGCCGATGTGCCGGCCGACGTCGGCGACCACCCGGCGGCAGCCCGGATCCCCGTCCCTGGCCAGGCGTACGACGCCCTCCATGGTCAGGTCCGTGCCGTGACTGGACTGCAGCAGCGGGAGCACGTAGCGCGCGGCCGCGAAGGTCTCCAGGCAGCCGCGGTTGCCGCAGCGGCAGACCGGGCCGGACTCGTCCAGGGTGATGTGCCCTATCTCACCGGCGGTGCCGCCGGGCCCCCGGTAGATCTTGCCGTCGATCACCAGGCCGGCCCCGACGCCGCTGGCGACCTTGATGTACGCCAGGTCCCGCACCCCGCGCCCGCTGCCCCAGACCAGCTCGCCCAGGGCGCCGAGGTTGGCGTCGTTGTCGACGTACACGGGCACGCCGAGCCGCTCGCGCAGCTCCTCCGCGGGCTTGGTGCCGGTCCAGCCCGGCAGGATGGCCGTCGAGCCCAGGGTCCCGGACTCGACGTCGATCGGGCCGGGCACGCCGAGGCCCACCCCGGCGACCTTGGAGCGGTCGACGCCGGTCGCCGCGATCAGCCGGTTGACCAGCTCCTCCGCACGGTCGAAGCCCTGGGCGGAGGAGGCGTCCACGTCCAGCGGCTCGGACTCCTCGGCCAGCACCTGGTGGGCGAGGTTGCCCACCGCCACCCGCAGGTGCGCGTGACCGAAGTCAACGCCGATGACGATGCCGGCGTCCCCGCTCAGGGAGACGCTGCGGGCCCGGCGTCCGCCCGCCGACGTGGGCGTGACCTCGACCGTTCCGCCGTCCTTGAGCTCCCGGACGATATTGGAGACCGTCGCCGCGGACAGACCCGTGGTCCTCGCGATCTCGGCCTGGGTGAGTGATCCGGCCAGCCGAACGGCCCGGACCACCCGTTCCAGGTTGGCTCGGTGCAGCGACGACTGCGACCCCGGAGTCTCCACGACGACCTCCTGCGCGCGGGACCGCTTCGGTGAGGCCCCGTTCGTGTCCAACTAGTGAACTCTAAGCTGAGCCGTTCGGGTCGCCTCCCGTCAAGAGGTTGAGCCGGATCCGGGTGCGGGGGCACAGGGACGCACGCCGCTCCCTGGGCGGGGAACGGCGTGCGCACGCTCGGCTCCGGAGCGCTACCCGTGCTTCACTTCAAGGTCGCGGACGTGAGACCCGCCTGTACCTGCCGCTGGAAGGACAGGTACACGACCAGCATCGGGATCATGGCGATGGTCACGCCGGCGAAGAGGACCGGAAGGTCGGAGGCGTACCCCTGCTGCTGCTGGAGCTGGATCAGCCCCTGGGTGAGGACGTAGCGCTCGGGGTCGTCACCGCTCTGCGGCTGCATGAGGACCGTCGGCAGGATGAACTGGTTCCACTGGCCCAGGGTGTTGAAGATGCCGACGCTGAGCAGACCCGGCTTCGCCATCGGCAGCATCACCTGGAAGAACGTCCGGCTGTGCGAGGCCCCGTCCAGGATCGCCGCCTCGAAGACGGCCGTGGGCAGCGTCCGGAAGAAGGAGTGCATGAAGAACACGGTGAACGGCATCGAGTAGGCGACGTACACCAGGATCAGCCCCTGGTACGTGTTCAGCATGTCCAGGCGCCGGACCATGAAGAACAGCGGCACCAGCGCCAGGAACACCGGGAACATCGCGCCCGCGACGAAGAAGAAGTACAGGAAGCGGTTGCCCCAGAACTCGTAGCGGGCCAGCACGTACGCCGCCATCGAGCCGAACAGCATCGTCAGCGGCACCGAGAAGACCAGCACGATGACGGTGTTGAGGAAGTAGTCGCCGATGCCCTTCTCCCAGGCGCGGGCGAAGACGTCCAGCGACCAGTTCTGCGGCCAGCCGAAGGCCGAGCCGCCGATCTGGGCGTCGGTCTTGAAGGAGCTCAGCACCAGCCACAGCAGCGGCAGCACGATCAGCAGCGCCCACAGGGCGAGGAAGCCGTGCGAGAAGACGTTCAGCACGACGCCTTCGCCGCGCTGGTCGCCGGGGCGGACCGGGTTCGTGCGGACCGAGGACTGGGCCGGGACCGTGCCGCTCGCCGCGGGGGTCTCCTTGAGGGGTGCGCTCATCGTCGTCTTCTCTCCCGCTCAGAACTCGATGCGCTCGCGGCGGGTGGCACGCAGCGTGAACACGGACACGATCAGGGTGAGGACGAGCATCACGACGCCCATCGCGCAGGCGTAGCCGCTCCTCCCGTACAGCTGGAAGTTCCGCATCATCACGGTCGCCATGACCTCGCTGTGGTGGTCGGGGCCGCCGCCGAAGTCCCCGGACGTCATGGTGGAGACCAGGATGAACATGTCCATCGCGGCGATGCCGAGATAGACCCAGGCGGTCTGCACGGAGTCCCACAGCAGCGGCAGCGTGATACGGAAGAAGGACTGCGAACGGCCGGCGCCGTCGATGAGCGCCGCCTCGTAGATGTCCTTCGGAATGGACTGCATGGCCGCGGAGAACAGCACGAGATAGAAGCCCACGCCGTGCCAGACGACGACCACCAGAAGGGCCCACAGGACGATGTTCGGCTCGTTGAGCCATTCGACCGGGCTGTTCTTGTCGACCAGTCCCAGTTTGATCAGGAGGCCGTTGAGCATGCCGCCGCCGTCACTGCGGTAGACGGCCCCGAAGAGCACCGCCATGATCGCCAGTGAGAGCACCTGCGGAAAGAAATAGACGACCCGGTAGTACTTCGATCCGGCGACCCCGGAGACCCCTCCCGACCTGCCGCGTCCGCCCGCGTTCAGCATGAACGCGAAGAACAGGGCGATCAGGATCGTGATCACCGGGATGAAGATCAGGAACAGGATGTTGTGCCAGATGGCTCCCATGAAGACGTCGTCCTGGAACAACGCCTTGTAGTTGTCGAGCCCGACGAAATCGAAGGTCTGCGACTGCCCCTTCCAGTCGGTCAGGGAGTACCCGAACGTCTGGATGTACGGCCAGATCACAAAGGTCACGTAGAGCGCCACGGGAGCGAACAGAAATCCCGCGACGAACCGGTACTGCCCTTTACGCATTGGCGTCTTCCTGCCCTGTGTTCCCGACGGCGCTGCTGCGACGCCCGGCGGGGTGCGGGCGACTCGCGCGTCACCCGCACCCCACGGGGTCCCGATCCGACTAGTCCCGGCGGTTCTTCTTGGACTCCGGGTCCTTGGCCTGCTTGTCGACGGCCGCCTGGGCCCGCTTCAGCCACTCCTTGGGCTGGATGCGCTTGGCCATCAGCTCGTTGGAGGCGTTCTCGATGGCCGTGCCCATCTCGCTGTACCACTCGGTGTAGAGGTACCGGAAGGTGTTGTTGCCCGCCGCCTTGGACGCCTCGACGGTGGACTGGGTGCCGGGGCGCAGCTGGACGCCGGGGTCGACGCCGTCCTTGAGGATGGTGAGCGAGTTCGCCTCCTTGGCGAACAGCGTCGACCACTCCTTGGACAGCATCATCCGCATGAACTCCTTGGCGCCCGCGAGGTTCTTGGCCTTGGAGGGGATGATGAACGGCTCGCCGGAGCCGGCCCGGATGGCCTCGAAGGGCAGCTTGCTGTCGGGCAGCAGCGGCATCGGCAGGAACTTCATGTCGAAGTCGTCCGGCGTCGTCTTCAGCTGCTCGTTCTCCAGCCAGGAGCCGCTGGTGATGAAGGCGGCCTTGTACTGGTTCCAGCGGGTCTGGGACTCGGTGTGGGTCAGGCCGTTCGTGCCGGGCATCAGATAGCCCTTCTCGACGACCTCGTAGACGGCCTCGATCGCGGCGGTCGCCGCGTCCGAGCCGACGAACGCGTTGGGTTCGAGGTTGTCGATCGCCTTCATGGCGTCCAGACCGCCGGTCTTGGCGATGAGGTCCATGATGGCCACGTTGATGTAGTACGGGTACTTGCCCTGGTGCGCGAGGCCGCCGATGCCGTCGGCCTTGGCCTCCTTGCAGATGGCGAGGAAGTCGTCCCAGGTCTTCGGCTCCGTCCAGCCCTTCTCCTTGAAGAGCTTGCCGGAGTACCACAGGCCCCACACCGTGTAGATGTAGTTCAGCGCGACGACCTTGCCGCCCTGCATGCCGGCGTCGAGCGTGCCCGGGATCAGGGTGTCGCGGACCTTCTTGCTCGGGTCGTCCACGGACGGCGCGTCCAGGACCTCGGCGAGGTCCACGAGTTGCCCGTTCTTGTACAGCACGTCGATCGGGATCTGCTGGGCGCCGGAGTCGTCGACGATGTCCGGCGGGTTGCCCGCGTTGAAGCGGGGCTGGAGCTTGCCGGTGATCTCCTGGGTGCCGGTGTGGACGGAGGTGACGCCCCACTTCTTCTTGAAGCTGGCCTCCCAGGCCTTGGCGTAGTCGTCGCCGTAGCCGCCCTTGAAGATGACGACGTCGAGCTTGCTGCCGTCCTTCACTCCGAACGGGTTCGACTTGGACGTCTCGCCCTCGGAGTCATTGCCGGAATCGTCCCCGCCGCCGCTCGCGCACGCGGACAGGAAGCTCATGGTCGGAACGGAGATCAGACCCAGTGCGGCGGACCGCTTGATCAGATCGCGGCGGCCGACTCCCGCGGTGGTACCACCGTTCTCGGGATTCTGGGCAGAAGTGGATCCCATGCTCAAGTCCTCGCCTTCTCCAGGACTCAGGCGGTGAACCGGATCCTCCCCGGCACCGCGATCGGGTCAAGCTGGGGTCGTGCAGGAAGTGCGGAATCTTGTGAAGTGCCGACAGGTATAGTCCACTTCCCGCCAGCGGAGCAAGATCGAATGCAAGGTTCACCGGTGGTCTTTTCCGAGTTGAGACCTCACGGAAATATGCGGGGCCTGTGCGAGGCTTGCCGGGAAAATCCACTCCATAAGCCCCGAACGGCACACTCAACACCCTTGACAATGCCTGCTACTTGAGCCACTACTGTTCCTTGCGCAGCGAATCTGACAACGTTGTCCCGCGCGCAGGGAGGGTACCTGGTGAAGCAGCAGAGAGCTCGGCACAGATGGGGTACGGCGGTCGTGTCGGCGACCGCCTTCGCTTTGACCGTGGGCTCGCAGGGCGCCGCGGTGGCCCTGCCCCAGGCCCCCGCGGCAGCCGACCGGGAGTTCGCGTCCTCGTTCGAGACGGACGACCCGGCACCCGACTGGCTCAATACCGTCGACACCGGGCCCGGCGGCGCGAAACGCGCGTCCGGGGTGGACGGCGGGTACAGCAGCGGCATCCCGGGCAATGTGACCGACCACGTCACGGACGTACGGGCGAACGGGGAGAACTCCGGAGCCGGCGAGGTGAAGGAGAACCTCGCCGACGGCGAGCCCAGCAGCAAGTGGCTGGTGTTCGAGGCCACCGGATGGGTGGAGTTCGACCTCGACAAGCCGGCGAGGATCACCAAGTACGCGCTCACGTCGGCGAACGACTTCGCCGAGCGCGACCCGCGGGACTGGACCCTGAAGGGCTCCTCCGACGGCAAGGAGTGGAAGACGGTCGACACCCGTTCGGATCAGACCTTCTCCGAGCGGTTCCAGACCAAGACGTACGACCTCGCGGAACCGGCCGAGTACCGGCACTTCCGGCTGGAGATCACCAGGAACAACGGCGCCTCCGGCGTCCTGCAGCTGGCCGACGTCCAGTTCTCCACGGGCGGCGACGACGGCCCGGTGCCGCAGGACATGCTCTCCCTCGTCGACCGCGGCCCGAGCGGCTCGCCGACCGCCAAGGCGGGCGCCGGCTTCACCGGCAAGCGGGCCCTGCGCTACGCGGGGCGGCACACGGCGGACGGACGCGGCTACTCGTACAACAAGGTCTACGACGTGGACGTGGCCGTCGGCCGCGACACCCAGCTGTCCTACCGGGTCTTCCCGGCGATGGCGGACCGCGACCGCGACTACGACGCCACGAACGTCTCCGTCGACCTGGCCTTCACCGACGGCACCTACCTCAGCGACCTCGGCGCCGCCGACCAGCACGGCTTCCCCCTCTCGCCGCGCGGTCAGGGCGAGGCCAAGGTGCTGTACGTCAACCAGTGGAACCACGTCGCCTCCCGGATCGGCTCGGTCGCGCGCGGCAAGACCGTCGACCGGATCCTGGTGGCGTACGACTCCCCCAAGGGCCCGGCGAAGTTCCGGGGCTGGCTGGACGACGTGACGCTGAAGGAGGTCGCGCCCGAGAAGCCGAAGGCGCACCTGTCCGACTACGCGCTCACCACCCGCGGCACCCTGTCCAGCGGCGGCTTCTCCCGGGGCAACAACTTCCCGGCGGCCGCCGTGCCGCACGGCTTCAACTTCTGGACCCCGGTGACCAACGCGGGCTCGCTGAGCTGGCTGTACGACTACGCCCGCGCCAACAACGCGGACAACCTGCCGACGATCCAGGCGTTCAGCGCCAGCCATGAGCCCAGCCCCTGGATGGGCGACCGCCAGACGTTCCAGGTGATGCCGTCGGCCGCCTCCGGCACCCCGGACACCGGGCGCTCGGCGCGCGCGCTCGCCTTCCAGCACGAGAAAGAGACCGCGCGGCCGTACTACTACGGGGTGCGGTTCGAGAACGGGCTGAAGGCGGAGATGGCGCCGACGGACCACGCGGCGGTGCTGCGCTTCACCTACCCCGGTGACGACGCGAGCGTCCTGTTCGACAACGTCACCGACCAGGCGGGGCTGACCCTCGACAAGGAGAACGGCGTCGTCACCGGCTACTCGGACGTGAAGTCCGGGCTGTCGACGGGCGCGACCCGCCTCTTCGTCTACGGCACCTTCGACAAGCCCGTGACCGACGGGGCCTCCAGCGGTGTGAAGGGGCACCTGCGCTTCGACGCCGGGGACGACCGCACCGTGACCCTGCGGCTCGCCACGTCCCTCATCAGCATCGACCAGGCCGAGGACAACCTGCGCCAGGAGGTCGACGGCGCCTCCTTCGAGGCCGTGAAGGCGCGCGCCCAGCGGCAGTGGGACAAGCTGCTCGGCAAGGTGACCGTGGAGGGCGCGACGCCGGACCAGCTGACCACGCTGTACTCCAGCCTGTACCGGCTGTACCTGTACCCGAACTCCGGCTTCGAGAAGGTCGGTTCGAAGTACCAGTACGCGTCGCCGTTCTCGAAGATGCCGAACCCGGACACCCCGACGCACACCGGCGCGAAGATCGTCGACGGCAAGGTGTACGTCAACAACGGCTTCTGGGACACCTACCGCACCACCTGGCCGGCGTACTCGCTGCTCACTCCGGGCCAGGCGGGCGAGATGGTCGACGGCTTCGTGCAGCAGTACAAGGACGGCGGCTGGACCTCCCGCTGGTCCTCGCCGGGCTACGCGGACCTGATGACGGGCACCTCCTCGGACGTGGCGTTCGCGGACGCGTACGTCAAGGGCGTCGGCTTCGACGCAAAGGCGGCGTACGACGCGGCCGTGAAGAACGCGACCGTCGTACCGCCGTCGTCCGGCGTGGGCCGCAAGGGCATGACGACGTCGCCCTTCCTCGGCTACACCAGCACCGAGACGCACGAGGGCCTGTCGTGGGCGATGGAGGGCTACCTCAACGACTACGGCATCGCGAGGATGGGCCAGGCGCTCTACAAGAAGACGGGCGACAAGCGGTACAAGGAGGAGTCCGAGTACTTCCTGAACCGCGCGCGGGACTACGTCAACCTCTTCGACGCGAAGGCCGGCTTCTTCCAGGGCCGGGACGCCAAGGGCGACTGGCGGGTCGAGTCCTCGAAGTACGACCCGCGCGTGTGGGGCCACGACTACACGGAGACCAACGGCTGGGGCTACGCGTTCACGGCGCCCCAGGACAGCCGGGGCCTCGCGAACCTCTACGGCGGCCGCGGCGGTCTCGCGGACAAGCTCGACACGTACTTCGCCACCCCGGAGACGGCCTCACCCGACTTCGTCGGCTCCTACGGCGGGGTCATCCACGAGATGACGGAGGCGCGGGACGTCCGGATGGGCATGTACGGGCACTCCAACCAGGTCGCGCACCACGTGAACTACATGTACGACGCGGCCGGTCAGCCCTGGAAGACGCAGCGGAACGTCCGTGAGGTGCTGTCGCGGCTGTACGTCGGCAGCGAGATCGGGCAGGGCTACCACGGCGACGAGGACAACGGCGAGCAGTCGGCCTGGTACCTGTTCTCCGCGCTGGGCTTCTACCCGCTGGTGATGGGCAGCGGCGAGTACGCGATCGGCTCGCCCCTGTTCACGAAGGCGACGGTCCACCTGGAGAACGGCCGCAAGCTGGTCGTGAAGGCGCCGAGGAACAGCGCCCGCAACGTGTACGTCCAGGGCCTGCGGGTCAACGGCGTGCCGTGGAAGTCGACGTCGCTCCCCCACTCGGTGATCGCGAAGGGCGGTGTCCTGGAGTTCGACATGGGCGCGAAGCCGTCCTCGTGGGGCAGCGGCAAGAACGCGGCGCCCGTCTCCATCACCCAGGACGACAAGGTGCCCACGCCCCGCGCCGACCTGGTGAAGGGCGAGGGCGCGCTGTTCGACGACACGTCCGCCACGCAGGCGGCCGTCACCTCGGTGGACCTGCCGGTGGCGAAGGCCGCCAAGGCCGTGCAGTACACCCTGACGTCGCCGTCGGACCGCACGAAGGCACCCACCGGGTGGACGCTGCAGGCGTCGAAGGACGGCACCGAGTGGCGGACCCTGGACGAGCGCACCGGAGAGACCTTCACCTGGGACCGGCAGACCCGGGCCTTCTCGGTGAAGTCGCCGGGCACGTACGCGAAGTACCGCCTGGTCCTCACCGGTGAGGCGACCCTCGCGGAGGTCGAACTGCTCGGCTGAGCGGGGTCTCAGGGGAACGCACGCGGGGTGTCGGTCCGACCGGACCGGCACCCCGCGTGTGTTGTGCGGCCCTTGGTCTGCCAAGGCCCCCTCGTAGTGCGCGGGGCGCACGCACGCAAGCCCCTGGGTATTTTGTGCGCCCCTTGAGCGCCCTCGCACCCACCGACGGGAAAGGACCGCCGGCATCGGGAGCATGAGCGGTCGCCGGAACGTTCTCGTGACGGGTGAGGAGATCTGGCATCAGTGCACTTGACACCGCATCAGCCGCCGCCCGCACCGCCTGGACACAGCGTGCGTTCCGCTCATGTCAATCAGCTCTATCCTTTTGGCTAGTTGCATAATGGACAGAGCAGATTGCTAGGAACTTTCTGTGCATGGCCGACCGGCTTCAGGGTAGGCGCACGGTCGAAGGAGCGGCGATGACATCCCCGGTGGACCCCAGCCTCAACAGGCGCAAGCTGCGTCTCGCCCTGCGGCGTGCCCGCGAACGCTCCGGCCTGACTCAGCGTGAGGCCGCCGAGCTTGTCGAGTGGTCGCAATCGAAACTCATCCGTGTGGAGACCGGCACCGTCGGAGTCTCCGTGTCCGACCTGCGAGCGCTGCTGCGCCTGTACGAGGTCACCGACCAGTCCACCGTGGACGAACTGGTCGAGGCGGCCCGGGGCAGCAAGGGCCCCAGCTGGTGGTCGAAGTATCACGACGTCGTCACCCCGCAGTACGCCCAGTATCTGGGATACCAGGGTGCGGCGACGTCCATGCGGAGCTACCACCCCATCGTCGTGCCCGGTCATCTGCAGACCCGCGCCTATGCGGAGGCGCTTCTCGCCCCCCGAGGTCTGAAACCCCAGCGGATGAAGAGGGTGGTGGACCTGCGGATGGAGCGGCGGGAAAGGCTGCTCGGGTCCACCGGCCCTGAGATCACCGTCGTCCTGGACGAGGCCGCCGTACGCCGCCGGATCGGCGGGGACGCGGTGCTCGACGAGCAGCTGCAGCACCTCCTGGAACTGAGCGGGCGCGACGACATCACCCTGCGCGTTCTGCCGTTCGAGGCGGGGGCGCACTACAGCACACTCGGCAGCTTCGTGCTCCTCGGCTTTCCCGACGACGACGATCTGCTGTACCTGGAGCACGCCGCCGGCAGCATGACCAGCGGCGAGGACCTGGAGCTGCTGGCCCGCTACCAGGAGTGCTTCCACACGATCATGGACCTGGCGCTCGGCGACACCGAGTCACTCGACCTGATCACTCGTATCAAGCAAGACCTCGGAAGCCGCTAGAACCGCGGTGCCATTTCTGGTGGTGTAGCCAGGGGGAGGACCAAACGTGGTCTTCAGGTCGATATGGCAGGGCCTGCAGAGCGCACTCGGCGGCGGTATGAACGACGAGGACGTCAAGGCGCAGGCGATACAGGATCCGGCGCAGACACAGAACCTCATAGCGATAGAGAGGGCCCGCGGCGATGTGAAGCTCCAGTTGGTGACCCGGCTCGCGGTGTTCGCGGTCGTCGCACTCGCGCTGCTGCTGGGCACCGTCGTCTTCGTCGTCCACCAAGCGGGGAAACTGGAGCTGCCGTGGCCGCGGATCGGGACGGCCCTCGCCACGCTGGTCGGCGCGTCAGGTGTCACCGCCGTGGTGGCCCGGATACGCAAGCGATTGCTGAGGCGCCGTCAGGAGGCTGCGGCTAACGCGGGAAACCAGACCGCGTCTCCTGCGGATGGCGATCAGAACCAGGTGGGGACGCCATAGCCGGCCGGTTGGCCTGCCAGAGCCCGGCCCCCACCGCGACGGCGACCGCCACCGCGATCCACAGGATTCTCTTGGCCAGGACGCTGTCGACGAGCACGGACGCGAGCGCAGCGGCCAGCGTCGCCGCCGCCCCGGCGCCGAGCGAGTAGGCGACGACTCCACCTCTCAGCGCCGGCCACTTCCGGCCGCCCTTCCCCGAATGCTGCACTGCAGATGCCTCGGCACCCATAGAGGCCCCCTACCTACTGCCGATGGCGGATCAGGTACGTCACAAGCCGTCCAGCTCCCCCTGCGCCAATGCACGGAGGAAGGTCGCCCAGGCGGGGGTTGCGAAGCTCAGCGGCGGGCGTCCCGGCTTCTTGGAGTCACGCGCAAGCACCCGGCCCTCCCCCACGGCGACCTCCACGCACTCGTTCTCGTTGCCGCATAAGCTGCTCTTGCGCCACAAGGGTTTCCCCTTATGCACCACCTCAGCCTCCTGCCCCCCGATGCGCCTGGATGGTGCCCATCCATGTTAGTGGACGGTTGTGCACCACCGCAGGCAAACCCCCTACGCCGGTACCGGGAGACCGCACGCGGCACCCGGGCGATGACACACGTCTCCCACTGACCGGACGACCTGTCCATGCGTACCCCACTTGGCCGCGTGGGGAACCGACTTCGGCCGGAGTTGGCTCAAGTTCCCTGCTTCTACGGCCAGGTGGCAGACACCGGGAACGCTGCCGATCGTCCGGGACGCCACAGGGCCGCACCCCGACATGAGGAGTGCGGCCCTGGACGATGCCGATCGTGCGCGTCGCCTACTTGCGGAGCAGGCTGCGCAGGACGTACTGCATGATGCCGCCGTTGCGGTAGTAGTCGGCCTCACCGGGGGTGTCGATGCGGACGACCGCGTCGAACTCGACGCCCGTGTCGGTGGTGACCTTGACCGTGCGCGGCGTGGTGCCGTTGTTGAGCTCCTCGACGCCGGTGAAGGAGAAGGTCTCCTCGCCGGTCAGGCCGAGGGTGGCGGCGGAGTGGCCCTCCGGGAACTGGAGCGGCAGGACGCCCATGCCGATGAGGTTCGAGCGGTGGATGCGCTCGTACGACTCGGCGATGACGGCCTTGACGCCGAGGAGCGCGGTGCCCTTGGCGGCCCAGTCGCGGGACGAGCCGGAGCCGTACTCCTTGCCGGCCAGGATGGCCAGCGGGATGCCCTGCTCGATGTAGTTGCGGGAGGCGTCGTAGATGAACGACACCGGACCGCCGTCCTGGGTGAAGTCGCGGGTGTAGCCGCCCTCGGTGCCCGGCGCGATCTGGTTGCGCAGGCGGATGTTGGCGAACGTACCGCGGATCATGACCTCGTGGTTGCCGCGGCGGGAGCCGTAGCTGTTGAAGTCGCGGCGCTCGACGCCGTGCTCCGTGAGGTACTTGCCGGCCGGGGTGTCGGCCTTGATGGCGCCGGCCGGGGAGATGTGGTCGGTGGTGACCGAGTCGCCCAGCTTGGCGAGCACGCGGGCACCGGTGATGTCGGTGACCGGGGCGGGCTCCATCTGCATGCCCTCGAAGTAGGGGGGCTTGCGGACGTAGGTGGACTCCGGGTCCCACTCGAAGGTGTCGCCGGTCGGGATCGACAGGGCCTGCCACTGGGCGTCGCCCGCGAAGACGTCCTGGTAGGACTTGGAGAACATGTCCTCGCCGATGGCGTTGGCGACGACGTCGTTGACCTCGGCCTCGGAGGGCCAGATGTCCTTCAGGTAGACCGGGTTGCCGTCCTGGTCGACGCCCAGGGCCTCCTTGGTGATGTCCACCTTCATGGAGCCCGCGAGGGCGTACGCGACGACCAGCGGCGGGGACGCCAGGTAGTTCATCTTGACGTCGGGGTTGATCCGGCCCTCGAAGTTGCGGTTGCCGGAGAGGACCGAGGTGACCGCGAGGTCGTGGTCGTTGACGGCCTTGGAGACCTCCTCCGGCAGCGGGCCGGAGTTGCCGATGCAGGTGGTGCAGCCGTAGCCGACGAGGTTGAAGCCGACCTTGTCGAGGTACGGCGTCAGGCCCGCCTTGTCGAAGTAGTCGGTGACGACCTTCGAACCCGGGGCGAGGGTGGTCTTGACCCACGGCTTGCGGGTCAGGCCCTTCTCCACGGCCTTCTTCGCGACGAGCGCGGCGGCGACCATGACGTAGGGGTTGGAGGTGTTGGTGCAGGAGGTGATGGCGGCGACCGTCACGGCACCGTGGTCGATCTCGTACGTCGAGCCGTCGGGGGCGGTCACGGTGACCGGGTTGGACGGGGCGCCGTTCGGGATGGTCGACGGGGCGTCGGAGCCGGGGAAGGACTCCTTGCTGGCCTCGTACTCGTCGGTGACGTAGTTGCGGACGTCCTGCTTGAACTGCTCGGCGGCGTTCGCGAGGACGATGCGGTCCTGCGGGCGCTTCGGGCCGGCGATGGACGGGACGACCGTGGAGAGGTCGAGCTCCAGCTTCTCGGAGAAGTCCGGCTCGGCCTTCGGGTCCAGCCAGAGGCCCTGCTCCTTGGCGTAGGCCTCGACGAGCGCCAACTGCTGCTCGGAGCGGCCGGTCAGCTTCAGGTAGTTGATGGTCTCGGCGTCGATCGGGAAGATCGCGGCGGTGGAGCCGAACTCCGGCGACATGTTGCCGATGGTGGCGCGGTTGGCCAGGGAGGTGGCGGCGACGCCCTCGCCGTAGAACTCGACGAACTTGCCGACCACACCGTGCTTGCGGAGCATCTCGGTGATGGTGAGCACGAGGTCCGTGGCGGTGGTGCCGGGCTGCAGCTCGCCGGTCAGCTTGAAGCCGACGACGCGCGGGATCAGCATGGAGACCGGCTGGCCGAGCATGGCGGCCTCGGCCTCGATGCCGCCGACGCCCCAGCCGAGGACGCCGAGGCCGTTGACCATGGTGGTGTGCGAGTCGGTGCCGACGAGGGTGTCGGGGTACGCCTGGCCGCCGCGGACCATGATCGTCCGGGCCAGGTGCTCGATGTTCACCTGGTGGACGATGCCGGTGCCCGGCGGGACGACCTTGAAGTCGTCGAAGGCGGTCTGGCCCCAGCGCAGGAACTGGTAGCGCTCCTTGTTGCGGCCGTACTCCAGGTCGACGTTCTGCTTGAAGGCGTCGGACGTGCCGAACTTGTCGGCGATGACGGAGTGGTCGATGACCATCTCGGCCGGCGAGAGCGGGTTGACCTTCGACGGGTCGCCACCGAGGGCCTTGACGGCCTCACGCATGGTCGCGAGGTCCACGACACAGGGCACGCCGGTGAAGTCCTGCATGATCACGCGGGCCGGCGTGAACTGGATCTCCTGCGACGGCTGGGCCTGGGAGTCCCAGCCGCCCAGGGCGCGGATGTGGTCGGCGGTGATGTTCGCGCCGTCCTCGGTGCGGAGGAGGTTCTCCAGCAGCACCTTCAGGCTGTAAGGGAGGCGCGCGGAGCCCTCGACCTTGTCCAGCCGGAAGATCTCGTACGACTCGTCGCCCACCTGCAGCGTGCTGCGGGCGTCGAAGCTGTTCGCCGACACGACAGTCTCCTTCATTGATGTGCGCGTACCACCACGATCCTGCCGCGACGACCTGTCGGCCGATCCACTAAGGTAGGGCTAAGTTAGGTAACCCTTACCAGCAGGACGGCCGCGCCGCGCGGCTGCGGTGCACCTCGGCAGATATCTCGATGTCGAGATAACTCTAGTACATGGGGCCCGGATGGTCATGCCCTGGGGTGCGGCGAGCCCGTGCGCCCGGGGCCACGCGGGCCCTCATTGCATGACCATGCGAGATGATGCATACTCTTCCTATGTCCAAGGTCCTCACCTCCCTGCCCACCGGCGAACGGGTCGGCATCGCCTTCTCCGGCGGTCTCGACACCTCGGTCGCGGTCGCCTGGATGCGCGACAAGGGCGCCGTCCCGTGCACCTACACCGCCGACATCGGCCAGTACGACGAGCCCGACATCGCCTCGGTGCCCGGCCGCGCCAAGACCTACGGCGCCGAGGTCGCGCGTCTGGTCGACTGCCGTGCGGCCCTCGTCGAGGAAGGGCTGGCCGCGCTCACCTGCGGCGCGTTCCACATCCGCTCCGGCGGGCGCGCGTACTTCAACACGACGCCGCTGGGCCGCGCCGTCACCGGCACCCTGCTGGTGCGGGCGATGCTGGAGGACGACGTCCAGATCTGGGGCGACGGCTCGACCTACAAGGGCAACGACATCGAGCGGTTCTACCGCTACGGCCTGCTCGCCAACCCGCACCTGCGGATCTACAAGCCCTGGCTGGACGCGGACTTCGTGACCGAGCTCGGCGGCCGCAAGGAGATGTCGGAGTGGCTGGTCGCCCACGGCCTGCCGTACCGGGACGCGACGGAGAAGGCGTACTCCACCGACGCCAACATCTGGGGCGCCACCCACGAGGCCAAGACCCTGGAGCACCTGGACACCGGCATCGAGACCGTCGAGCCGATCATGGGCGTCCGGTTCTGGGACCCGTCGGTCGACATCGCCGCCGAGGACGTGACGATCGGCTTCGAGCAGGGCCGCCCGGTCACCCTCAACGGCAAGGAGTTCGCCTCCGCCGTCGACCTGGTGATGGAGGCCAACGCCATCGGCGGCCGCCACGGCCTGGGCATGTCCGACCAGATCGAGAACCGGATCATCGAGGCCAAGAGCCGCGGCGTCTACGAGGCGCCGGGCATGGCCCTGCTGCACGCCGCGTACGAGCGGCTGGTCAACGCGATCCACAACGAGGACACCCTCGCCCAGTACCACAGCGAGGGCCGGCGGCTCGGCCGGCTGATGTACGAGGGCCGCTGGCTGGACCCGCAGGCACTGATGATCCGCGAGTCGCTCCAGCGCTGGGTCGGCGCCGCGATCACCGGCGAGGTGACGCTGCGGCTGCGGCGCGGCGAGGACTACTCGATCCTCGACACCACGGGCCCCGCGTTCTCCTACCACCCGGACAAGCTCTCCATGGAGCGCACCGAGGACTCCGCCTTCGGCCCCGTCGACCGCATCGGCCAGCTGACCATGCGCAACCTCGACATCGCCGACTCCCGCGCCAAGCTGGAGCAGTACGCCGGCCTCGGCCTGATCGGCACCGGCAGCCCCACCATCGGCGCCTCCCAGGCCGCCGCGACGGGCCTCATCGGCACCATGCCGGAGCTGCCCGAGGGCGGCGCCGAGGCGATCGCCTCGCGCGGCGAGGTGTCCGAGGAGGACGCGCTGCTGGACCGCGCCGCGATGGAGTCCGGCACGGACTGACCGGCACGGACCGACCGGCACGAGGGGACGGACCCGCGAAGGGCCCGGTACGACGCGGCCTGCGTCGTACCGGGCCCTTCCCGTGCGCTTCTCCATGGAACCGGGCATGCCTCAGCGCGCCAAGTCGGGGTAAGCGGGTGAACACCTGACCGACCGAAGACCGACTGGAAAGGGAGGCGCGCATGCCCCTCACATTCCGCAAGAGCTTCCAGATCCTTCCGGGCGTACGGCTGAACATCAACCGCCGCTCCTGGTCCATCACCACGGGCGCCAAGAACGGCCCGCGACACACCCACAGCAGCACCGGGCGTCGTACGACATCGATGGATTTGCCCGGACCTTTCGGATGGCGGCGCACCCGTTCCGCCAAGGGGCGTTGACGGCCCGTCACCCGAATGGACCCCCTGAGAGGTGCCATCTCATATGTGAGATAGCCTCAGCCTCATGGCAGACGACTACCTCGTACGCATCGGCAGGCTCATCCGTGACGCCCGGCAACACCGTGGCTGGACACAGGCGCAGCTCGCCGAGGCGCTCGGCACCTCTCAGAGCGCCGTCAATCGCATCGAGCGCGGCAACCAGAACATCAGCCTTGAGATGATCGCCCGTATCGGCGAGGCCCTGGACAGCGAGATCGTGTCCCTGGGATACGCCGGTCCGATGCATCTCCGGGTCGTCGGCGGACGTCGGCTGTCGGGTTCCATCGACGTCAAGACGAGCAAGAACGCGTGTGTGGCGCTGCTGTGCGCCTCCCTGCTCAACAGGGGGCGCACAGTGCTGCGCCGGGTGGCCCGGATCGAGGAGGTCTACCGCCTCCTCGAAGTCCTCAACTCCATCGGCGTGCGCACCCGTTGGATCAACGGCGGCGTCGACCTGGAGATCGTGCCGCCCGCCGAGCTGGACATGGCCGCGATCGACGCCGAGGCCGCCGTGCGCACCCGGTCGATCATCATGTTCCTCGGCCCGCTGCTGCACCGCATGAACCACTTCAAGCTGCCCTACGCGGGCGGTTGCGACCTCGGTACGCGCACCATCGAACCGCACATGATCGCGCTGCGCCGCTTCGGCCTGGACGTGGCGGCGACCGAGGGCCAGTACCACGCCATGGTCGACCGGTCCGTGCGACCCGACCGGCCGATCGTGCTGACCGAGCGCGGCGACACCGTGACGGAGAACGCGCTGCTGGCCGCCGCGCGGCACGACGGCGTCACCGTCATCCGCAACGCCTCGTCCAACTACATGGTCCAGGACCTCTGTTTCTTCCTGGAGGCGCTCGGCGTCCGGGTGGACGGCATCGGCACCACGACGCTGAGCGTGCACGGTGTGCCGACCATCGACGTCGACGTGGACTACTCGCCGTCCGAGGACCCGGTCGAGGCGATGAGCCTGCTGGCCGCCGCCGTGGTCACCGAGTCCGAGCTGACGGTGCGCCGGGTACCGATCGAGTTCCTGGAGATCGAGCTGGCGGTCCTGGAGGAG
Source organism: Streptomyces sp. NPDC046859 (assembly GCF_040645135.1). Classification (NCBI taxonomy): domain Bacteria; kingdom Bacillati; phylum Actinomycetota; class Actinomycetes; order Kitasatosporales; family Streptomycetaceae; genus Streptomyces; species Streptomyces sp. NPDC046859. The sequence goes on along the minus strand of NZ_JBEYXR010000010.1, from coordinate 212,597 downwards.
ATGGGCCTCGACCACGACCGCACTCCCGAGTACTTCGCCGACAACGGCCGCACCCGGCTGATCGACCTGACGGTCCGTCCCTCCAAGCTGGAGGCGCCGATCGACAAGATCCACCCGATGCCGTTCCCCGGCCTGAACATCGACAACGTGCCGTTCTTCGCCGCCATCGCGGCCTCCGCGTCCGGCAAGACCCTGATCCACGACTGGGTCTACGACAACCGCGCCATCTACCTGACCGACCTCAACCGCCTCGGCGGCCGCCTCCAGCTCCTGGACCCGCACCGCGTCCTGGTGGAGGGCCCGACCCGCTGGCGCGCCGCCGAGATGATGTGCCCGCCGGCCCTGCGCCCCGCCGTGGTCGTGCTGCTGGCGATGATGGCGGCGGACGGCACGTCCGTGCTGCGCAACGTGTATGTCATCAACCGCGGTTACGAGGACCTGGCGGAGCGGCTGAACTCGATCGGCGCGCAGATCGAGATCTTCCGGGACATCTGAGGGATCTCAGAACACCGGTGCCACCAGATCGAGGAAGCGGAGCAGGAAGAATCCGGCGATGAGCACGGATCCGATCAGGACGAGGACGAGCCAGAAGTACGGGTGCTCCCAGACGCCACCGTCCGGACGCTCTTCGTGCGCCTCGGCGATCGAGCCCTCCACGGGAGGCGTCTCAGTCGGCCTGTTGAGTGGTTCGGTCACTCTGCTCACCTCTTTCCTCTCGTGGGCGGGCGCCATTCGGGCGCCCGCCCGTCGCCAGTACCCTCGGGACCCTGCGTGGCGGGCAGCAGGTGCCGCTCCCGCCCTGAGTCCGGGAGGGCGGCGACCGCCTCGCGTTCGCGTGCCGCCTGCTTCGGGTGCCGGAGCTGCCAGTACGGGTTGTCGTGGGACAGCTTGCTGGACACCCGCCCGTACATCCCGAACGTGGCGATGATCAGTCCCATGACGAAACTGAAGATCACGTTGGTCATGCCGAAGTCGAGGATGTTGGCGGGCCGGTCCAGTACGAAGATGTGCGCGAAGCCGCTCAGCACGAAGAGCGCGCCGACCGTCATGTTCAGGACGGAGGCGAAGTTGCCGCCGACCGCCGCGCCGGCGAGCAGAGCGAGACCGACGACGGTGGAGATGATGCTGAGGGCGACGTTGGTGGTCATGCCGACGATCGTGTCGCCGGCCGTGTCGAACGGGCTCAGCGCGTCGGCGAAGCCGAGTCCCGCGAAGACCAGCAGGACGAGGCCGCAGAAGCCTGCGCCGTAGCGGTAGACGGTGGCCAGATGGTGATCGACGGGCAGTTCGTCCTTGAGCTTCATGCCCGTTTTTCGCCCTGAATGCGTTCTTTGGATGCATATGAGAATTATTTGAGCGAAGAGCACCGGGTGACCAGCGCCCTGCACGGTCGCGTCGCCGGTGACCTGTCGCGCCTACAGGATCGGCGGCGGCAGTTCCGCCGTTTCGCTCAGCTGGGCCCACACCGTCTTGCCGTGGCGGGCGTGGCGGGTGCCCCACTGTTCGGCGAGCTGGGCGACCAGGAGCAGGCCGCGGCCGCCCTCGTCGAAGACGCGCGCGCGGCGCAGGTGCGGGGTGGTGCTGCTGGCGTCGGAGACCTCCAGCAGCAGGCCCCGGTCGTGGATGAGGCGCAGGCTGATCGGGGCGCGGCCGTAGCGGATGGCGTTGGTGACCAGCTCGCTGACGACCAGCTCGGCGATGAAGTCGATGTCGCCGAGTCCCCAGGCGGCGAGCTGGCGGGAGACGGCGCCGCGCGCGCGGGCGACTTCCGAGGGGTCGGGCTCGAGGTCCCAGGTGGCGACGCGGTCGGCCCCGAGGGCGTGGGTGCAGGCGAGGAGCAGGGCGATGTCGTCGTCCGGCTTGGTGGAGGGCAGCAGGGCCGCCAGGACGGTGTCGCAGGCCGCGTCCAGGCTGGGCGCGGGCCGGGCGAGAACCTCCCGGAGGGCGGCGAGCCCGGCCTCGGCGCCGTGCGCGAAGGCCTCGATCAGGCCGTCGGTGCAGAGGGCGATGAGGCTGCCCTCCGGCAGGTCGATCTCGACCGTCTCGAACGGCAGGCCGCCGAGGCCCAGCGGCGGGCCGGGCGGCAGGTCGAGGAGTTCCGCCCTGCCGTCGCACACCACCACGGCCGGGGGCACATGACCGGCCCGGGCCAGGGTGCAGCGACGGGAGACCGGGTCGTAGACCGCGTACAGGCAGGTGGCGCCGATGTCGCCGTCGCCGGAGCCGTCCTGGTCGCCGGACTCCTCGGCGGACAGCCGCAGCACGACGTCGTTCAGATGGGTGAGAAGTTCGTCGGGCGGCAGGTCGATGTCGGCCAGGGTGCGTACGGCGGTCCGCAGCCGGCCCATGGTGGCGGCGGCACGGATGCCGTGGCCGACCACGTCCCCGACGACGAGGGCCACCCGCGCTCCGGACAGCGGGATGACGTCGTACCAGTCGCCGCCGACCCCGGCGTCCGAGCCGGCCGGCAGGTAGCGGTAGGCGACGTCCACGGCCGACTGCTGGGGCGCGTTGCGCGGGAGGAGGCTGCGCTGGAGCGTGAGGGCGGTGGCGCGGGCATGGGTGTAGCGGCGGGCGTTGTCGACGGCGACCGCGGCCCGGGCGGCGATCTCCTCGGCGACGAGGAGGTCCTCGTCGTCGTAGCGGACGGGGGTGCCGCCGCGATGGAACTCGGCGAGACCCAGCGTGGTGCCCCGGGCGCGCAGCGGCACCACCAGCGTGGAGTGGATGCCCCGCGGGTCCTCGGACCGGTCGTGCTGGTGCCGGGAGGGCCGCCCGGTGACCAGGGCACGCTCGGTGGCGGAGCCGTCACGGCAATGGTGGACCTCCTGCGGCCGGACGCCCGGTTCGGGGCCCTCGGCGTCCGCGGGCACCTGGGCCATCCGGCGGAGCAGGAAGGGCATCTCCACGACGGCGTCCTCCCCGCGCAGCAGGGGGTCGAGGAGGTCCACGGTGACGACGTCGGCGAGGCGTTCGGCGGCGAGGTCGGCCAGTTCCTGCACGGTGCGATCGATGTCGAGGGTGGTCCCGATGCGCATGCTCGCCTCGTTCACCAGCCTCGACCGCCAGCGCAGCCGGCGGTCCCGCTCCTCCTGGAACGCCTCCACGCCCTGTTCGGAGACGCGGTCCACGTAGGTGGTCGACACGGTGGTCAGCGCCCGGGCCGCCGCGCTGACCTGCTGGGCGTCGCCGCTGAGCAGGGGCAGCTCTTCCAGGAGCCGGTCGTTGACGATAGCCTGGGCCAGGCGGAACGCGCGCAGGACGGTGCTCAGCGGGATGCCGTGGCGGGCCAGTCCCAGGGAGCGGGCGGTGTCGGCGGCCGGCAACTCGATCCGGCTCGCTTCGATCTGACGTTCGAGGCCGGAGAGCGCGGCGGTGATGTGGTCGAAGATGCTCTGGGAGACGGCGCGGGCGACGTCGGGCGTTTCGTAGAGGGCCGGAAGTTCGCGCCGCAGGCACTGCTCCACCTCGGCGGAGAGCTCGCCGGCGTGCCGCCCGAGCTCCTGTGCCGCTCGCGAGAGAAGTTGGCCGGCCGAGGAATCCACACAGACGACGGTACGCCGCTCGGGCCGCCGTCTCAGACCGGGGTGGTGCGCGAGAGGCCCCTCGCCGGACAGGGCGCCACCCGATCGGCGGTACGGGGGCGGGCTTCCCCCGTCCGCGTAGGAGTTCCGCGGCGTCCTCGCGGCCCGCGGCCCGCGGCCCGCGCCGCGCCCGCCGGGTCGGCGGGGCGCGGCCGGGCGGGCTCCCGCGGGCGCGGGCCGGGTGGCCGTCAGGCCTTCACGAGGGTCGCGTTCTTCTTCAGCTTCGCGTGGAAGTACGGCAGGGGCAGCCCGCCCAGCATGTCCACGGGGCGCAGCTCGACGAGGGTGGCCTCGACGTCCGCCTTGCCGGCCTTGAGCGTGGACGGGGTGGGGGTGCCCTCGTTCACCCAGCGGTGCTTCTTGCCGTCGCACTCGGCGAGGGTGCCGCCGATGGCGTGGCGGGTGTCGGACTTCCGCCGGGCCACGGAGGCGCTGACGAAGACCGGGCCCTCGGCGTCGGCGCAGCGGTAGGTGCCCGAGACCGTGACGGTGCCGTCGGCGGCCAGGCGGATCTTCTTGTCGACGGTCACGGACTCCGTCACCTCGGTGGTGGAGTCGGTGTCGGCGGCGGGGGCCGAGGGAGCGGCGGCCAGCAGGAGCAGGACGGCGCCGGCGGTGGCGGCGAGCGCGGGGCGCAGGGGCATGGGATGACCTCCCGGGTGGGCGGAGTGGGGGGTTCCACTCGTACCCGGCGAGAGGGTCCGGGGACGTGATCGTCACCCCTTCGGTGGCGAGTCCGCCCCGACCGTCGCGGGGCGGTCAGGGAGTTGTCCGCGGGGTGTCACGATTCGCGACGGGCCGTTCCGGGGCGGGCGCGACGGGAGCATGGTCGAACCACACGGACGGCCCTCACGGCTCGTCCGGACCATGTGGAGGTGCGCCATGTGTTCTCACCGGTCCTCGTGCCCGTCCGCCCAGGTTGGCTCCGCACATGTGGCCGCGGCCCACGTCCCTGCCGCCCATGTGGTCGCGGCACACCCCGAGCAGGGCTGGAGCCTGCTGTGCGACGGCTCGATCGTGTTCGACGACAGCGGTGCGCTGCTGCCCGACGGCAGCGTGGTGGCGCCGCACCGGGTGCCGGCCGCCCGGCTGGCGCAGGCGGCGTGAGCCGGCGGATCGGCGCGGTCCGGGAGGAGGACGGCGGCTACGGCAGGACGGCGAAGCCGTCCAGCTCCACCAGTGCCCGCTCGTCCCACAGCCGGACGACTTCGACGACCGCCATCGCCGGGTAGTCGCGTCCGGCCAGGCGCCGCCAGACGCGGCCCAGTTCGGGGGCCTGGTCGCGGTAGGCCGCGACGTCGGTGGCGTACACGGTGACGCGGGCGAGGTCGGCCGGGGTGCCGCCGGACGCCACGAGCGCCGTCAGGAGATTGGCGAGCGCCCGCTCGAACTGCTCCGGCAGCGTCTGCCCCGTCACCTTCCCGTCGGCGTCGAGCGCGGTCTGGCCGGCCAGGAACACCACCCGTGAGCCGGTGGCGACGACCGCGTGCGAGAAGCCCGTGGGCGGGGACAGGTCGGGCGGGTTCACGCGCTCGGCGGTCACTGGGCGGCCTCCTTGCCGGCGTAGATCTCCTTGGCGATGATGCCGCGCTGCACCTCGCTGGCGCCCTCGTAGACGCGTGGGGCGCGCACCTCGCGGTAGAGGTGTTCGAGCAGGTGGCCGCGGCGCAGGGCGCGGGCGCCGTGCAGCTGGACGGCCTGGTCGACGACGTACTGCGCGGTCTCGGTGGCGAGGAGTTTCGCCATCGCCGCCCGCTTCGGGACGTCCTCGGCACCCTCGTCGTACGCCGTGGCCGCCGCGTACACCATGAGGCGGGCCGCCTCGGTGCGCAGGGCCATCTCGGCGACCTGGTGGGCGACGGTCTGGAGGTCCTTCAACTTCCCGCCGAAGGCGTCCCGTTCCGCGGTGTGGGCGAGCGTCGCGTCGAGGGCGGCGCGGGCCATGCCGACGGCGAAGGCGCCGACGCTGGGCCGGAACAGGTTGAGGGTGCCCATGGCGACCCGGAAGCCGCGGTCGACCTCGCCGAGCACGTCGTCGGCGGTGACGGGCACGGCGTCGAAGGTGAGGGCGCCGATGGGGTGCGGGGACAGCATGTCGAGGCTCGTCCCGCCGAGGCCGGGGCGGTCCGCGGGGACCAGGAAGGCGGTGACGCCGCGGGCGCCGGCGCCCGGCGTGGTGCGGGCGAAGACGGTGTAGAAGTCGGCCTCGGGGGCGTTGGAGATCCAGCACTTCTCGCCGGTGAGCCGCCAGCGGGCGGCGCCGTCGGGCTCGGCGGCCGGTGGGGGCGCAGCCGGGGGCGTCTCCGTCACCGGCCCTTTCTCAGCCCGTAGTTCCAGGGCTGCCGCGTCCGAGCCGGCCGCCGGCTCGCTCAGGGCGAAGGCGGCGATCGCGGTGCCCTCGGCCACGCGGGGCAGCCAGCGGTCCCGTTGGGCCTGTGTGCCGTGGGCGTGCACGGGGTGGGCGCCCAGGCCCTGGAGGGCGAGCGCGGTCTCGGCCTCGGTGCAGGCGTAGGCGAGGGACTCGCGCATCAGGCACAGGTCGACGGCGCCGGAGGTGAACAGGCGCTCCAGCAGCCCGAGCTGCCCCAGTTCGGCGACGAGCGCGCGGTTGACGTGCCCGGGTTCACCCTTCTCCGCAAGGGGGCGCAGCCGTTCGGCGGCGAGGGTGCGCAGTTCGGCGCACCAGGCGGTCTGGGGTGGATCGAGCGAGAATGCGGGCATTGCCGACCTCCTGCGGGCCGCCCCCGGCGGACCCTTCTCGACGGGCCCCGGCGAACCTTCTCGACGGGCACCTCGACGATATCGCGCCCCATTGACTGCCGTCACCAACACGATACGCTCCTGGGGCGAGCCCACACGAAGCCCACGAGGCAAGGGGGCGAAACCGCCATGGCCGGTCTGCACCGCTCCGCGCACGTCGACACCTTCGCCCGGGACCATCTGCCGCCGCCCGACCAGTGGCCGGAGCTCGTCTTCGACCTGCCGGGGCTGCACTACCCCGACCGGCTCAACGCCGCCGCGGAACTGCTGGCGGGGCCCGACGGCGACCGGCCCGTGTTCCACACCCCGGCCGGCGCCCCATGGACGTACGCCACACTGCGCGCCCGTGTCGACCGGATCGCCCATGTGCTCACCGGTGACCTCGGGGTCGTCCCCGGCAACCGGGTCCTGTTGCGCGGCCCCACCACGCCCTGGCTCGCGGCGTGCTGGCTGGCGGTGCTCAAGGCGGGCGCGGTGGCCGTCACGGTGCTGGCCCAGCAGCGGCCGCACGAGCTGCGGACCATGTGCGAGATCGCCGAGGTCCGGCACGCGCTGTGCGACGTCCGGGCCGTCGACGACCTCGCCAAGGCCGAGGTGCCGGAACTGCGCATCACGACCTACGGCGGTGACGGCCCCGACGACCTGCTGCGCCGGCCCGCGCCCGACACGCCGTACCGGGCCGCCGACACCGCCGCCGACGACGTCGCGCTCATCGCCTTCACCTCCGGGACCACCGGACGCCCCAAGGGCTGTCTGCACTTCCACCGGGATGTGCTCGCGATCGCCGACACCTTCTCCGACCATGTGCTCCGTCCCCATGAGGACGACGTCTTCGCGGGCAGTCCCCCACTGGGGTTCACGTTCGGGCTCGGCGGACTCGTGGTCTTCCCGATGCGGGCGGGCGCCAGTGCCCTGCTGCTGGAACAGGCAGGACCCAAGCAGTTGTTGCCGGCGATCGCCGAGCACCGGGTGTCCGTGCTGTTCACCGCCCCGACCGCGTACCGGGCGATGCTCGACGCGCTCGACGGGCACGACGTCTCCTCGCTGCGGCGCTGTGTCTCCGCGGGCGAGAACCTGCCCGCCGCCACCTGGCGGGCGTGGCACGGGCGGACCGGGCTGCGGATCATCAACGGCATCGGCGCCACCGAACTGCTGCACATCTTCATCTCGGCGGCCGACGAGCGGATCAGGCCCGGGACGACCGGGGTCGCCGTGCCCGGCTGGCAGGCACGCGTCGTCGACGCCGAGGGCCGGGAGGTGCCGGACGGGGAACCGGGGCTGCTGGCCGTGCGCGGGCCGGTGGGCTGCCGTTATCTCGGCGACCCCCGCCAGCGCGCGTACGTGCGCCACGGCTGGAACGTCACGGGCGACACGTATGTCCGCGACGGCGACGGCTACTTCCGGTACGTCGCGCGCGCCGACGACATGATCATCTCAGCCGGGTACAACATCGCGGGCCCGGAGGTCGAGGAGGCCCTGCTGCGGCACCCGGACGTGCTGGAGACGGCGGTCGTGGGGCGTGCCGACGAGGCACGCGGCCAGATCGTCGTGGCGTACGCCGTGCTCAGGGAGGGGGCGCGCCCGGACGCGGAGGCGCTGCGCGCGTTCGTCAAGGCCGAGCTGGCGCCGTACAAGTGCCCGCGGGAGATCGTCTTCCTGGAGGCGCTGCCGCGCACCGCGACCGGCAAGCTCCAGCGGTTCCGGCTGCGCGGCGCCGGCGACCCGCCCGGCGACCGGCAGTGATCCGCACGACCTAAGATGATCAACGTGTCCGACCAGCATGCACCACGGTCTCTCATCGTCACGCTCTACGGCGCCTACGGCCGCCATATGCCCGGCCCGGTACCGGTGGCCGAGCTGATCAGACTGCTGGCGGCGGTGGGCGTCGACGCGCCCTCCGTCCGCTCGTCGGTGTCCCGGCTGAAGCGGCGCGGCCTGCTGCTGCCGGCCCGGACGGACCGGGGCGCGGCGGGGTACGAACTGTCGCCCGAGGCGCGCCAGTTGCTGGAGGACGGCGACCGCCGTATCTACGCCACGGCACCGCCCGAGGACGAGGGCTGGGTGCTGGCGGTGTTCTCGGTGCCGGAGTCGGAGCGGCAGAAACGGCATGTGCTGCGCTCCCGGCTGGCCGGGCTGGGCTTCGGCACGGCGGCGCCGGGTGTGTGGATCGCGCCCGCCCGGCTCCACGAGGAGGCCCGGCACAGTCTGGAGCGGCTGCGGCTCGACACGTACGTGGACTTCTTCCGCGGGGAGCACCTCGGTTTCTCGCCGACCGCCGAGGCCGTCGCCCGCTGGTGGGACCTGGCCGCGATCGCCAAGGAGCACGAGGCGTTCCTCGACCGGCACGCGCGCGTGCTGCACGCCTGGGAGCGGCGGGCGGACACCGATCCGGAGGAGGCGTACCGCGACTATCTGCTCGCCCTGGACTCCTGGCGGCACCTGCCGTACACCGATCCGGGGCTCCCCGCCCCGCTGCTGCCGCCGGACTGGCCGGGCGCGCGGTCGGCCGCCGTCTTCCGCGGGCTGCACGAGCGGCTGCGTGACGCGGGGGCCGCGTACGCCGGTCTGTGACGCGGGGGCCGCGTACGCCGGTCCGTGCGGCCCCCGGCGGGTTCAGCCGCCGAGGGTGAGGCGGGGTTTCGGGGCGTCGGTGCGTCCGGTCTGCGGGCGGCGGCTGCCCGCCCGGTAGGGGGCCGGCCAGACGGCGCCCGGACCGTCGTACCCCTGCTCGGCGGCGGCGTGCAGGGTCCAGTGCGGGTCGTAGAGGTGGGGCCGGGCGAGGGCGCACAGGTCGGTGCGGCCCGCGAGGATCAGGGAGTTGACGTCGTCCCAGGACGAGATGGCGCCGACGGCGATCACCGGGCGGCCGGTGGCGTGCCGGATCCGGTCGGCGTACGGCGTCTGGTAGGACCGCCCGAACTCGGGCCGTTCGTCGGCGACGACCTGCCCGGTGGAGACGTCGATGGCGTCGGCGCCGTGCTCGGCGAAGGCGCGGGCGATGTCCACGGCGTCCTCGGCGCTCGTGCCGCCCTCGGCCCAGTCGGTGGCGGAGATGCGGACGGTCATGGGCCGTTCCTCGGGCCAGACGGCGCGCACGGCGTCGAAGACCTCCAGCGGGAAGCGGAGCCGGCGGTCGAGGGAGCCGCCGTAGGCGTCCGTGCGCCGGTTGGTGAGCGGGGAGAGGAAGCCGGAGAGCAGGTAGCCGTGCGCGCAGTGCAGTTCGAGGAGGTCGAAGCCGGCGCGGGCGGCCCGCCAGGCGGCGGCCGTGAACTGCTCGCGGATGTCGGTGAGCTGGGAGCGGGTGAGCTCGCGCGGCGTCCGGGAGTCCGGCCGGTACGGGATCGGGGAGGCGGCGACGAGCGGCCAGCCGCCCTCCTCCAGCGGCTCGTCCATGCCCTCCCACATCAGCTTGGTCGAGCCCTTGCGGCCGCTGTGGCCGAGCTGCACACCGATGGCGGTGCCGGGTGCCCGGGTGTGCACGAACCGTACGACGCGTTTCCACGCCTCGGCCTGCCTGCCGGTGTAGAGGCCCGCGCAGCCGGGGGTGATGCGCCCCTCGGGGCTGACGCACACCATCTCGGTCATCACCAGGCCGGCGCCGCCGAGGGCGCGGGCGCCGAGGTGGACGAGGTGGAAGTCGCCGGGGACCCCGTCGGTCGCGGAGTACATGTCCATCGGGGACACCACGACCCGGTTGCGCAGGGTCAGCCCGCGCAGCCGGAACGGGGTGAACATGGGGGGTGTGCCGGGTGGGCAGCCGAAGTCGCGTTCCACGGCCTCGGTGAAGGACGCGTCGCGCAGCCGCAGGTTGTCGTGGGTGACGCGGCGGCTGCGGGTGAGCAGGTTGAACGCGAACTGGCGGGGCGGCTGGTCGAGGTAGAGGCCGATGTTCTCGAACCATTCGAGGCTGGCGCGGGCGGCGCGCTGCGTGGAGGCGACGACGGGTTTGCGTTCCGCCTCGTAGGCGGCGAGCGCGCCGGCGACGTCGGGTTGTTCGGTGAGGCAGGCGGCGAGCGCGAGGGCGTCCTCGACGGCGAGTTTGGTGCCGGAGCCGATGGAGAAGTGGGCGGTGTGGGCGGCGTCCCCGAGGAGGACGACGTTGCCGTGCGACCAGTGCTCGTTGACGACGGTGCGGAAGCCGGTCCAGGCCGACTTGTTGGACCGCAGGGGGCGTCCGCCGAGGGCGTCGGCGAAGATCTTGGCGCAGCGCGCGAGGGACTCCTGCTCGTCGAGTTCGTCGAACCCGGCGGCCCGCCACACCTCTTCGCGCATCTCGATGATGACGGTGGACGCGTCGGCGGCGTAGGGGTAGCCGTGCAGCTGCATCACGCCGTGCTCGGTCTCGGCGATCTCGAAGCGGAAGGCGTCGAAGGCGAAGTCGGCGGCCAGCCAGATGTAGCGGCAGCGGTGGATGGCCACATGGGGGCGGAACACATGGCTGTAGGTGTCGCGGATGGTGCTGTGCACACCGTCCGCGGCGACGACGAGGTCATGGGTCGCGGCCAGCCGGTCCACGTCCGGGGCCTTCGAGCGGAAGCGGAGTTCCACGCCGAGGTCGCGGCACCGGTCGTGCAGGATCTGCAGGAGGCGTTTCCTGCCGAGGGCGGCGAACCCGTGCCCGCCGGAGGTCTGGCGGGTGCCGGCGTGCACGATGTCGATGTCGTCCCAGCGGACGAAGTGCTCCTGGAGGGCGGTGTGCACCACGGGGTCGGCGTGCTCGATGCCGCCGAGGGTCTCGTCGGAGAGGACCACGCCGAAGCCGAAGGTGTCGTCGGGGGCGTTGCGCTCCCAGACGGTCACCTGGCGGGCGGGGTCGAGGCGCTTGAGGAGCGCCGCCGCGTAGAGGCCGCCGGGGCCGCCGCCGACGACGGCGACGCGCAGGGGGCTGTCCGGGACGGCCATGGTCACCGCCCCCGCCACTTGGGGGGCCGCTTCTCGGTGAAGGCGGCGTGGAACTCGGCGTAGTCCTCGCTGTTCATGAGGAGGGCCTGGGTCGAGGCGTCCATCTCGACGGCCGCCGCGAGCGGCATGTCCAGTTCGGCCGTGAGGAGCGCCTTCGTCTGGGCGTGCGCGAGGGCGGGGCCGTCGGCCAGGCGGCGGGCCAGGGCCTGGGCCGCCTCGTCGGCCCGCCCTTCCTCGGTCAGCTCGCTGATCAGGCCGATCCGCTCGGCCTCGGGGGCGCGGACCTGGTCGCCGAGCATGAGCAGCCGGGTGGCGTGTCCGAGCCCGACGACGCGGGGCAGCAGATAGGCGGCGCCCATGTCGCCGCCGGAGAGGCCGACCCGGGTGAAGAGGAAGGCGAACCGGGCGCTGGGGTCGGCGACCCGGAAGTCGGCGGCGAGCGCGAGGACGGCGCCGGCCCCGGCGGCCACCCCGTGCAGGGCCGCGATCACCGGGAACGGGCACTCGCGTACGGCCCGGACGACCTGTCCGGTCATGCGGTTGAAGTCGAGGAGCTGGGCGGTGTCCATGGACAGGGTCGCGCCGATGATGTCGTCGACGTCGCCGCCGGAGCAGAAGCCGCGGCCCTCGCCGGCCAGGACGAGGGCGCGTACCGCCCGCTCCCGGGACAGTTCGGCGAGCAGGTCGCGCAGGTCGGCGTAGGCGCCGAAGGTGAGCGCGTTGAGCTTCTCGGGGCGGGCCAGGGTGACGGTGGCGACTCCGTCGGCGTGCTCGACCCGCAGATGCTCCCAGTCGGAGGTGCGGGCGGCGGAGCCGGTGAAGGGACTCATGACGTGCGGCCTCCCCAGGACGGACGGCGGGCACTGCCTCGGCGAGCTCACCCCTTCGAGCTCTCTCCCGAAGTTATCACCTGTCTTTGACCGCCGTCACGACCACGCGATAGCCCTCAGGCGCGCTCGGCGACTCCGGCCGTGACCCGCGGCTGTCACATCCGTCACGACTCGTCGACGCGCGGGTAACGACGGGGCACCGCGGGCGGGGGCGGGCGCCGGCCTGGGTATGCCGCCCAGCAGTCGGGGCGACGGCCCCGAACGGTGCCCGCCGGACGCCTGGACGGACGGCGCCGTACCATTCATAAGGTTGAAGGCAGGACAGCCTGCTCATGAACGGATCCACCTTGCACGATCGCCCCCCGTCCTCCACCTCCTGGCGCGTCGCACTGCCGCACTCCGCCGCGGCCGTGCCGGTGGCGCGCGCCCTGGTCCGTTCGGCGCTGGCGGATGTCGAGCACGCCGCGGACAGCGACACCGCGGAGCTGCTCACGGCGGAGCTGGTCGCGAACGCCGTGGAGCACACGCCCGGGGACACCCCGATAGAGCTGGTGGTCGATCTGCACCCGTCGGGCTGCCAGGTCGAGGTCCACGACCCGGACCCGGCGCCGCCGGGCCATCTGACGCGGCCCCTGGTGGAGGAGCCCGACCCGTGGCAGGAGCACGGCCGGGGCCTGCTGCTGATCCGCGCGCTCAGCTCGTCGTGCGGCCACCGCCCGACGGCGTCCGGCAAGGCGGTCTGGTTCCGGCTGGCGGTCGTGCCCGCCCAGCGCCGGCCGCACCAGTGAGGACGGGACGGCTCAGGCCAGCGTCGCCACCAGGACCGCCTTGATCGTGTGCAGGCGGTTCTCCGCCTCGTCGAAGACCACCGAGTGCTCCGACTCGAAGACCTCGTCGGTGACCTCCAGGGACGTCAGGCCGTGCGACTCGTAGATCTCCTGGCCGACCTTCGTGCCGAGGTCGTGGAAGGCCGGCAGGCAGTGCAGGAACTTCACGTCCGGATTGCCGGTGGCCCGCAGCACGTCCATGGTCACCGCGTAGGGGCCGAGGGCGGCGATCCGCTCGTCCCAGACCTCCTTCGGCTCCCCCATGGACACCCAGACGTCGGTGGCGACGAAGTCGGCACCGAGGACGCCCTCGTCGACCTTCTCGGTGAGGGTGACGCGGGCGCCGCTGACCGCGGCGAGCTCCTGGGCCCGTTCGACGACCGACGGGGCGGGCCAGTACGCCTGCGGGGCGACGATCCGGACGTCCATGCCCAGCAGGGCGCCGGTGATCAGGTAGGAGTTGCCCATGTTGAAGCGGGCGTCGCCCAGGTAGGCGAAGGCGATGCCGGTGACGGGCTTGGCGGAGTGCTCGGTCATGGTGAGCACGTCGGCCAGCATCTGGGTGGGGTGCCAGTCGTCGGTGAGGCCGTTGAAGACGGGCACGCCCGCGCAGGCGGCCAGCTCCTCGACCTTGGCCTGACTGTCCCCCCGGTACTCGATCCCGTCGTACATCCGCCCGAGGACGCGCGCGGTGTCCTTCACGGACTCCTTGTGGCCGATCTGGGAGCCCGTGGGGTCCAGATAGGTCGTGGAGGCGCCCTGGTCGGCGGCGGCGACCTCGAAGGCGCAGCGGGTGCGCGTCGACGTCTTCTCGAAGATCAGCGCGATGTTCCGGCCGCGCAGGTACCGGGTCTCGTCCCCGGCCTTCTTGGCCGCCTTCAGCTCGGCGGCCAGCTCCACGAGCCCGAGGAACTCCTGCCCGGTGAAGTCGAGCTCCTTGAGGAAGTGGCGGCCGGCGAGGGCGGTCGGGACAGTCGCCATGGGGGCGCTCCAGAGGTGCGGGGAACAAAGGTAATGGAAGTCTATACGACCTCCAGAATTAATATACGGCGCCCTCCCCGCACGGCCGTCACGACCGCCCCACCCGCCAGCCGCGTCACCGACCTGCCCGGACAGCACACCTAGACGGCGTCGCGCTCGATGGGGCAGCTCATGCAGCGCGGCCCGCCCCTCCCCCGGCCCAGCTCGCTGCCCGGGATCTCTATCACCTCGACGCCCTGCTTGCGCAGATGCGTGTTGGTGGTCGCGTTGCGTTCGTAGGCGACGACGACGCCGGGCTCGACGGCCAGCACATTGCAGCCGTCGTCCCACTGCTCCCGTTCGGCGGAGTGGACGTCCTGGGTGGCGGTCAGCACCCGGATCTCGCTGAGGCCGAGGGCGGCGGCGATCGCGCGGTGCATGTGCTCCGGCGGATGGTCGGTGACCTTCAGCTCCTTGTCGCCGGCGCCCGGTTCGATCGTGTAGGAGCGGAGCATGCCGAGCCCGGCGTACTGGGTGAAGACGTCGCCGTCGACCTGGGTCATCACGGTGTCGAGGTGCATCAGGGCCCGCCGCTTGGGCATGTCGAGGGCGACGATCGTGCGGGCCGATCCGGCGGCGAACAGCTTGTGGGCGAGCATCTCGACGGCCTGCGGGGTGGTGCGCTCGCTCATGCCGATGAGGACCGCGCCCCTGCCGATGACCAGGACGTCCCCGCCCTCGATGGTGGACGGGTAGTCGGCCTGCCCCTCGGACCAGACGTGGAAGTCCTCGTCCCGGAAGAGCGGGTGGTGCCGGTAGATCGCCTCGAAGTGCACGGTCTCGCGCTGCCGGGCGGGCCAGCGCATCGCGTTGACGGAGACGCCGTCGTAGATCCAGGCGGAGGTGTCCCGCGTGAACAGGTGGTTGGGCAGCGGTGCGAGGAGGAAGTCGTCGAGCTCCATCACATGGAAGCGCACCGAGATCGGCTCGGCGTGCGCGTCCAGGAACTCCCGCTTGGTCATCCCGCCGACGAGCGCCTCGGCGAGCTCGGGCGCGGGCAGCCCCTCGAAGGCCGCACGGAGGTGGTCGGTGGCGAGCACCCCGTACTCCTTCTCGTCGAAGACCCGGTCGAGGACGAGCCGCCGGGCCTCCGGGATCTCCAGGGCCTCGGTGAGCAGGTCGCCGAACAGGTGGACCTCGACCCCGCGGTCGCGCAGCACGTCCGCGAACCCGTCGTGCTCGGCGCGCGCCCTGCGCACCCAGAGCACGTCGTCGAAGAGCAGGGCGTCCTTGTTGCTGGGGGTGAGCCTTTTGAGCTCCAGATCGGGCCGGTGAAGGATGACGCGGCGCAGCCGCCCGGCCTCGGAGTCGACATGCAGTCCCATGCCTCCATCCTGACCAAAGGGAGCCGCGTTCACCCCCTCCTTGCCGACGACTTCTTCTCGTCCTGTTGACGACAAGCCGCGTCGGCCCTTATCGTCGTCATGACGAGAAAGAGGGGGCAGGCTCCATGGCCGACATCACCCGGCGCCTCGGTTGGCGCCATCTGCGCGGTGCGCCCACCGCGCACATCCGCCACCACCGCGGCGGAAAGCTGCTGCACGACGGCCCCGGCCTCAGCTTCTGGTACCGGGCGCTGACCGCCGCGCTCTCCGAGGTCCCCGTCGACGACCGGGAGCTGGCGATGACGTTCCACGCCCGCACCTCCGACTTCCAGGACGTGGCCGTGCAGGCCACCGTCACCTACCGGATCAGCGACCCCGCGGTCGCCGCGGCCCGTCTGGACTTCTCCATCGACCCGGACACGGGCGTCTGGCGGGGCGCTCCGCTGGAGCAGCTCGGGACGCTCCTCACGGAGACGGCCCAGCAGCACGCCCTGGACGTCCTGGCCCGTACGCCGCTGGCGGCGGCCCTGGCCGACGGGGTCACCGCGGTGCGGGAGCGGATCGCGGCCGGCCTGGCCGGCGAGCCCCGCCTGCCCGGGACGGGCATCGAGGTGGTCGCCGTCCGGGTGGTGGCCCTGCGTCCCGAACCCGAGGTGGAGCGGGCGCTGCGCACCCCGGCCCGTGAGCAGATCCAGCAGGAGGCGGACCGGGCGACGTACGAACGGCGGGCGGTGGCCGTCGAGCGGGAGCGGGCGATCGCCGAGAACGAGCTGGCCAGCCGGATCGAGCTCGCCCGCCGCGAGGAGCAGCTGGTCGACCAGCGCGGCACCAACGCGCGCCGCGAGGCCGAGGAGGGCGCCGCCGCGGACGCCGTGCGCGCCGAGGCGGAGGCGGCCCGGACCGTACGGCTCGCGGAGGCGGAGGCCACCCGGTCCGTACGCCTCGCGCGGGCGGAGGCCGAGGGGGCGCGCGAGGTCGGCGCGGCGCGGGCGCAGGCCCAGGCGGCCTGGCTGCGGGTGCACGCCGACGTGGACGTGGCGACGCTGCACGCGCTCACCGGGACCCGGCTGGCGGAGAACCTGCCGCGGATCGACAGCGTGACCGTGACACCGGACCTGCTGACCGGGCTGCTCAGCCGGCTCGGAGCACGGGAGTGAGCCTCGCCCCGCGGGTGGTCCTCGTCCACCGCACCACGGAGTACCAGGAGCTGGTGGCCCGGCACGGCACCCACGGCCAGGCCGCCTTCTTCCTCTCCTCCCGGGGCCGGGACATCGAGGAGATCGCGGACCGTCACCACCGCACCCGCCGGGCGCTGGCCGAGGTGGCCGCGGCGGTTCCGCTGACCTGGCGGCAGGCCCGGGTGGAACGCGCCGACCTGGACCGCTTCCTGTTCGCGCCGGAGGACGTGGTGGTCGTCGTCGGGCAGGACGGGCTGGTGGCGAACGTGGCCAAGTACCTGGCCGGCCAGCCGGTGGTGGGCATCGACACCGACCCCGGCCGCAACCCCGGCGTGCTGGTGCGGCACCGCCCGAAGGACGCGGCCGCCCTGCTGGCGGCCACGCAGGCCCGCACGGCCCGCTGCGACGAGCTCACCATGGTCGAGGCCGTCACCGACGACACACAGCGCCTGGTCGCGCTGAACGAGATCTACCTGGGCGCCGCCGGACACCAGACGGCCCGCTACCGCCTGGGCCTGGAGGACGACGGGGGTGTCGTCGAGGCCCAGGCCTCGTCCGGGGTGATCGTCGGGACCGGCACCGGGGCGACCGGCTGGCTCCGGTCTGTGTGGCAGGAGCGGGGCGGGCGGCCGGCGCTGCCCTCCCCGGCGGAGGAGCGCCTGCTCTGGTTCGTGCGGGAGGCCTGGCCGTCCCCCGCCACCGGGACGTCCCTGGTGGCGGGGGAACTGGCCGGCGCGGGGCGGCTCGCCCTGACCGTCGAGTCCGAGCGGCTGGTGGCGTTCGGGGACGGCATGGAGTCGGACGCCGTGGAGCTGACGTGGGGGCAGACGGTCCGGGTCGGGGTATGCCCGGACCGTCTGCGCCTCGCCGGCTGAACGTCACAGCCGCGGGTCGACCGGCTCCGACTCCAGCGCCAGCACCCCGAACACCGCCTCGTGCACCCGCCACAGCGGCTCGCCCCCGGCCAGCCGGTCCAGGGCCTCCAGGCCGAGCGCGTACTCGCGCAGGGCGAGGGAGCGCTTGTGGTTCAGGAACCGCCTGCGCAGCCGCTCCAGGTTCTCCGGACGCGTGTACTCCGGACCGTAGATGATCCGCAGGTACTCGCGTCCCCGGCACTTGATGCCGGGCTGGACCAGCCGGCCCCGCTCGTCGCGCACCAGCGCGCCGAGCGGCTTGACGACCATGCCCTCGCCGCCGCGGCCGGTCATCTCCAGCCACCAGTCGACGCCCGCCCGGACCGACTCCGGGTCACCGGTGTCGACGTACAGGCGCCGGGTGGTCTGCAGCAGGCCGCTGCCGTCGTGCTCCACGAGACGGTCGAGGAGCGCGAGCTGCTCGTCGTGCGGGAGCGCGGCGAGGCTGCGGCCCTGGACCGCGAGGAGCTGGAAGGGCGCGAGGCGTACGCCGTCCAGGCCGTCCGTCGTCCAGCAGTAGCGGCGGTACGCCTCGGTGAACGCGGCCGCGTCGGAGGCCCGCTCCCGCTGGCGCGCCAGCAGCGCGGAGACGTCGACGCCCCGCCCGGCGGCGCGCTCCAGCGCGGCGAGGGCACCGGGGAACACCGCTCCGGCCGCGGCGCCGACCGCCGCGTACTGGGAACGCAGCAGCCCGGCGGCCTTCAGCGACCACGGCATCAGCTCGGCGTCGAGCAGCAGCCAGTCGGTCTCCAGCTCGCTCCACAGGCCGGCCTCGCCGGCCGCCGTGCGGATCCGGTCCAGGACCGACTCCGTCACCGCCGGGTCGTCGAAGAAGGGGCGGCCCGTGCGGGTGTGGAGGGAGCCGGTCACGCCGTCCTCCACCCCGAAGCGCCGGCGCGCCGCCTCGGCGTCCCGGCACACCAGGGCCACGGCCCGCGAGCCCATGTGCTTCTCCTCGCACACGACCCGCTCGACGCCGTCCGCCGCGTACTGCGCGAACGCCTCCGCGGGGTGCTCCAGGTAGCCCTCGACCGCCGAGGTCGCCGTCGGCGCCATGGTCGGCGGCAGGTACGGCAGCAGCCGCGGGTCGACCGCGAAGCGGCTCATGACCTCCAGGGCCGCCGCCGCGTTCTCCTCGCGGATCGCGACCCGCCCGTGGTGACGGGTCTCCACCACGCGGCGCCCGTGCACGTCCGCCAGGTCGAGCGGCCGGCCGTCCTGCCCGCCGGGTGCCTCCGTGCGCAGCGGTTTGGCGGGCTCGTACCAGACCTGCTCGGCGGGCACGTCGACCAGTTCGCGCTCCGGCCAGCGCAGCGCGGTCAGCTTGCCGCCGAAGACGGCACCGGTGTCCAGGCAGATGGTGTTGTTCAGCCATGTGGCCTCGGGGACCGGGGTGTGGCCGTACACCACGGCCGCGCGGCCCCGGTAGTCCTCCGCCCACGGGTAGCGCACCGGCAGCCCGAACTCGTCGGTCTCGCCGGTGGTGTCGCCGTACAGGGCGTGCGAGCGGACCCGCCCGGAGGTGCGGCCGTGGTACCTCTCCGGCAGGCCGGCGTGGCAGACGACGAGCCTGCCGCCGTCGAGCACGTAGTGGCTGACGAGCCCGTCGATGAACTCCCGCACCTCGGCGCGGAACTCCTCGCTCTCGCCCTCCATCTGCGCGATCGTCTCGGCGAGTCCGTGCGTGTGCTGGACGTTGCGGCCCTTGAGGAAACGGCCGTACTTGTTCTCATGGTTGCCGGGCACGCACAGCGCGGCACCCGACTCCACCATGCCCATCACACGCCGCAGGACACCCGGGCTGTCCGGGCCGCGGTCGACGAGGTCGCCGACGAAGACGGCGGTGCGGCCCTCCGGGTGCACGCCGTCCACGTAGCCCAGCTTGCCCAGCAGCGCCTCCAGTTCGGACGCGCAGCCGTGCACGTCGCCGATGATGTCGAACGGCCCGGTGCGGTCGGTGAGGTCGTTGAAGCGCTTCTCGGTGACGACGGTGGCGTGCTCGACCTCCTCGGCGCCCCGCAGGACGTGCACCTTGCGGAAGCCCTCGCGCTCCAGGTGCCGCAGGGAGCGGCGCAGTTCGCGCACATGCCGCTGGACGACGCGGCGCGGCATGTCGGCGCGGTCCGTGCGGGCCGCGTTGCGCTCGGCGCACACCTCCTCGGGCACGTCGAGCACGATGGCGATGGGCAGCACGTCGTACCGCTTGGCGAGCTCGACGAGCTGCCGTCGCGCGTCCTGCTGCACGCTGGTGGCGTCGACGACCGTACGGCGGCCGGCCGCCAGGCGTTTGCCCGCGATGTAGTGCAGGACGTCGAAGGCGTCCCGGCTGGCGCTCTGGTCGTTCTCGTCGTCGGCGACCAGGCCCCGGCAGAAGTCGGAGGAGAGCACCTCGGTGGGCTTGAAGTGCCGGCGGGCGAACGTCGACTTGCCGGAGCCGGAGGCGCCGACGAGGACGACGAGGGAGAGGTCGGTGACGGGCAGCACCCGCCCCTGCGTGGTCTCGGTCATGCGGCCTTCGCCTCCTTCTTCCCGTCGGTCACGTCACGTGCGAACACGGCCATCTGCGTCGGCGGCCCCACCTCGGGGTCGTCGGGTCCCACCGGGACGAACTCCACGCCGTAGCCGTGCCGTTCGGCGACGGCCGCGGCCCACGTGCGGAACTCCTCGCGCGTCCACTCGAAGCGGTGGTCGCCGTGCCGGACGTGCCCGGCGGGCAGGCTCTCCCAGCGGACGTTGTACTCGACGTTCGGGGTGGTCACGAGGACGGTGCGGGGGCGGGCCGCCCCGAACACCGCGTACACCAGGGCGGGCAGCCGGGGCGGGTCGACGTGCTCGACGACCTCGCTGAGCACGGCCGCGTCGTACCCCTTGAGCCGGCTGTCGGTGTAGGCGAGCGAGCCCTGGAGGAGCTTCACCCGCGCGGCCTGCCGCTCCCCCATCCGGTCCAGCTTCAGCCGGCGCCCGGCGATCGTGAGCGCCCGTACGGAGACGTCGACCCCGACGATCTCGGTGTACGCCGGGTCCTTGAGCAGCGCCTGCACCAACTGGCCCTGCCCGCAGCCCAGGTCGAGCACACGGGTGGCACCGGCCGCGCGCAGCGCGGCGAGGATGGCCTCGCGGCGCCGCACGGCGAGCGGGGCCGGCCTCTCCTCGGCCTCCGTCTCGTCGGCGACCGCGTTGTCGATGTCCTCGACCTCGCTGTCGTCGGCCTCCGCGAGCCGCACCAGTTCCAGCCGCTCCATCGCCTCACGGGTCAGCGACCAGCGGCGCGAGAGGTAGCGGCTGGTGATCACCTTCTGCTCGGGGTGGCCCGGCAGCCAGCCCTCACCGGCGCGCAGCAGCTTGTCGACCTCGTCGGAGGACACCCAGTAGTGCTTGGCGTCGTCGAGGACGGGGAGCAGCACGTACAGGTGCCTGAGGGCCTCGGCCAGGGTCAGGGTGGCCGACTCCAGGACCAGCCGGACGTAGCGCGAGTCGCCCCACTCGGGGAACCGCTCGTCCAGGGGCACCGGCTCGGCGGTGACGTCCCAGCCGAGCGGCTCGAACAGGCGCCGTACGAGGGCGGCGCCGCCCCGCGCCGGCAGCGACGGCACCTCGATGCGCAGCGGCAGCGGCCGGGCGGCCAGCTCCGGGCGGGCGGTGCACACGCCCCGCATCGCGCTGGAGAACACCGCGCTCAGCGCCACGGCCAGCAGGGAGGAGGCCGCGTACGGACGGTCGTTGACGTACTGCGCGAGCGCAGCGTCGGGGGCGCCGCCGCGCCCCTTGCCCTTGCCGCGCCGGACCAGCGCCACGGCGTCGACCTCCAGCAGCAGCGCCGCGGTACAGCGCTCGGCGTCCGCCTCGGGGTAGAGGACGTGGGCCGTGCCGAAGGAGGTGGAGAACGCCTGGGACTTCTCGGGATGCTTGTGCAGCAGGTAGCCGAGATCGGTGGCCGGGCGCTCCGGGGTGCCGGTGGTGGTGAGGGTCAGGAACACGGTGGATGACCTTGACGTAGTGGTCTGAACTGCGGATACGCACACCGTATCGAGCGGGCGCCGGCGGCACCCGGGAATTTCGGGCGCACGACGACGCCCCGGGGACCGGGTCCCCGGGGCGTGCGGACGCGACGGTCCGTGGCCGCTACGACAGCTGCGACTGGACCTCGGCGGAGATCAGCTCCAGGTGGTCCAGGTCGTGCAGGTCGAGCACCTGGAGGTAGATCCGCTGCGAGCCGGCCTCCTGGTAGCGGCCGATCTTCTCCACGACCTCGGCGGGCGAACCGGCGAGCCCGTTGAGCTTCAGCTCGTCCACCTCGCGGCCGATGGCGGCGGCGCGGCGGGCGACCTCCTGGTCGTCCCTGCCGACGCAGACGACGAGGGCGTTCGAGTAGACGAGGTCCTCGGGGCGACGGCCGGCTTCGCGGACGGCCTCCCGCACCCGGCCGAACTGACGCTCGGAGTCCTCGATCGAGGCGAAGGGCATGTTGAACTCGTCGGCGTACCGGGCCGCGAGGCGCGGCGTGCGGATGGCGCCATGGCCTCCGATGATCACCGGGATCCGGTCCTGGGCCGGCTTGGGCAGGGCGGGCGAGCCGGTGAGCGTGTAGTGCTCGCCCTGGAAGTCGAAGGTCTCGCCCAGCTTGGTCTCCCACAGCCCCGTGATGATGGCGAGCTGCTCCTCCAGACGCCCGAACTTCTCCTTAGGGAAGGGGATGCCGTACGCCTTGTGCTCCTCCTCGAACCATCCCGCTCCCAGGCCGAATTCCACGCGTCCGCCGGACATCTGGTCGACCTGGGCGACCTGGATGGCGAGCACACCGGGCAGCCGGAAGGTGCCGGCGGTCATCAGGGTGCCGAGGCGGATGCGCCGGGTCTCGCGGGCGAGGCCGGCGAGCGTGATCCAGGCGTCGGTGGGGCCGGGCAGCCCGTCCACGGAGCCCATCTTCAGATAATGGTCGGACCGGAAGAAGGCGTCGAACCCGAGGTCCTCGGTGGCCTTCGCCACGGTCAGCAGCGTGTCGTAGGTCGCCCCCTGCTGGGGCTCGGTGAAGATGCGGAGATCCATGTCTCCATCCTGCACGCCCGCGCGCCCATCGGCCGCCCGGGGCCCGGCGCGCTCCCCGGTCGCGGCCGGGTGAATCCCGTCGGCATCGTGGACGTCCGGCGCCCGGCCGGCGACCGGCCCGGACGATGATCGTCGGCTCGGCCGGAGCCGGACCGCCCGGCTCCCTCACCGGCCTGTCGGCGCCGGGGTGTCCTGTGCCGGCCCACTGCCGTTGGGGGCCGCGGGCCGGAGGAGGCCGTCGTGTCCGAGGAGTTCGAGCCACCGGCGGGTGGCGGGGGGACCGGTCGCCCGAAAGGGCTGCTGGAGCAGATGGAGGAACTGATGGCGGGGCTGAACGCCGACCCGTCGGCCCTGGACGCCCACCTCCAGGCGACGGGGCGGCGTACGGAGTGCGTCACCGGGGGCGGAGGGCGGAACCGTCTGACGGAGCCTGCCGGGGGCCGGCACCGGTGGGCGTCACCGGGTCAGCCCGCCTCCCGTTCCGCCAGGACCTCATCGCGGTCCGCGAGTCTGCGGAGCATCTCCATGACCCGGTCGCGGGATTCGTCCGCGGCGTCGATGGCCTCCATGCAGCGCCAGTACGTCGCCTCGTCGTCGGCCGAGCTGGCCACGCCGACCAGCGCGATTCCGGCCTCGCCGAGCAGGCTGCCCAGGTTCATCAGGGCCTGCCGCGCGTCGCCCAACTCGGTGAGCTGGGCGGCGCGTAACGCGCCCTCCGCGAGGTCCGGAACCTCCAGGACGCCGCAGCCGCGGCCCGCGAGCTCGGTCAACCCGATGGCCTCCCCGCGCAGTTCGGGCGGGCCGTAGACGGCGAGCCGGCTGCCGATCGCCTGGGCGAGCGCCTGGGCCTGCCACACCTCGGTCATGATGTCGGGCGCGCCGCCGCTTCCCGCCAGCGCTCGCCTGCTGTTCACGATCAGCCGCACCGCGTCCATCGCAGTCCCCGTCCGTCTGGACGCGCTGCCCACACGTCCACCTGAACTCCGAACTCCCCTGTCCACTACCCAGAGTGAAGGGAGTTGAGACGAAAAGCCAGAGGAAGGCGGAAATCTGTGGACAACTTTTCGGATACGGGCCGCTGAATCGCCACGGAGAGTGAAAGTGGAACTATTCACTCAGGGGTACCCGGCAGCTCGCCGGGGCGCGGGAACCTCCGCTCGTTCCGGTCGATCTTCGCGCCCAGCGCGGCGAGCGGGTCGACGCCGAGCACCTCGCACAGCTGGAGCAGATACGCCAGCACGTCCGCGACCTCGTCCCGCACCCGGGCCGCCGTGTCGGCGTCCTCCATGACCCGCGCGGACTGCTCCGGGGTCAGCCACTGGAAGATCTCCTGCAGCTCGGCCGCCTCCACGCTGAGCGCGGAGACGAGGTTCTTCGGCGTGTGGTACGGCTGCCAGTCGCGCGCGGCGGCGAACTCCGCGAGCCTGCGCTGGAGTCCGGCCACATCAAGGGGTTCCGTCACGGCTCCAGGTGTACCACCGTCACCCCGTCGGTCTCCGCCAGGCCCGAGGGGTCGCTCACCGACGCGACCAGCCGGATGTGCCCCCGCTCCCCCATGCGTGCCGCGAGCCCGGTCAGCTCCGCGCGCTGCACGGGGTCCAGGCCGCGGTCGAGGCCGTCCGCGAGGACGCCCAGCGTCTGCAGGGCGGCGGGCACCTCGCACACCGGGTCGACCTCCAGGACGCCGGGTCCGGTCAGCAGCACCAGGGACAGCGCGAGATAGCGCAGTTCCCCGTGGCCGAGCCGGCCGAGCGCGGTGCGGTTGCCGTCGCCCCGGTCGAGCAGTCCGCGGACCGTCCCGTCCGGCAGCAGTTCGGCGGCGACGTCCGTCACCGGGCCGGCGCATCCGGCGCGGGCGGCGGCGACGAGCCGGGCGTGCCGCCGGGCGCACTCGGAGCGCGTGCGCCACAGCACGTCGGCGAGGTTGTCGCAGGAGCCGAGCAGCCGGCCCGAGCCGACCGGGACCGCGGCCCGCATCCGCTCGGGCCGGGGATCACAGGCGAACACCGAGCGCAGGGCCACCACCAGCTGCTCGGCCGCGGCGAGGACCCGCCGCTGCCCGTCCGTGGTGCCGGCCACCCGCAGCGGCAGCAGCGCGGTGCCGAGCCGGTCGTCCGGGAGCGGGGCCCGCGTCACCGGGGTCTGCCCGGCCGTGTGCCAGGCGGCCTGCACACTGCGCCGGCCCGGGTCGCGCAGGGCCGTCTCCAGCAGGACGACGCCGCCCGCGCTCAACCGTTCCCCGACGATGCGCGGTTCGGGCTCCGCCTGCACGGCCACGTCGAGCCGTACCGGGCCCTCGGGGCCGTCGGCGGTGCAGCCGATACGGAAGCCGCGTCGCCGCTGGGCGTCCGGGCGCGCCCGCTCCGGCACGCAGGCCGCGGGATCGGGGAACGCCTCCCCGACGGTACGGCCGCCGGCGAGCCCGGCCAGTGCCTCGAACGCCCGCAGCGCGGTCGTCTTGCCGGACCCGCTGGGTCCCACGAGGAACGTGCACGGGCCGAGCGGCACCACGGCACGGCGGTGCCCGGCGAACGCGGACAGCCGCAGTTCGACGACGTGGGGCCGGGGCGGGTCCGGCGGATCGGCGCCCGGACGCTGCTCGGCGGGTTGCTCCGCCGGAGCCGGGGCGTGCGCAGCCGGTCCGGACGGGCGTGCGGGGGCGGCGACCCCCGCCCGACGGCCCTGGGGTGGCACGGACACGGCACCGGAGACAGAGGAAAGGCCCATGTCAGGGACCGTAGAGCCGTCGTCGTCAGGCGAACCGTTCCACCCTCGCGGGCTTCCTACGAACGGGGTACGGCGCCGCGTGGCGGGCGCGGTGCCTCACGCGCCGGGGACACCGGCCGTCTGCATCAGTCCGCTCACCTCGGTGCCGGGCGGGGTCAGCAGGAACACGTTCCGGTCGACGCGGTGCATGCCGCTGCCCAGGCCGAAGACCACGCCCGTGCTGAAGTCGAGCACCCGCTTGGCGACCTCGTTCTCGGCGCCCGTCAGGTCCAGCAGCACCGGGATGCCCGCCATCAGGGTCTCCGCGACCTCCCGGGCGTCCCCGAACACGTTGACCCGCAGGACGACGAAACGCCGGCGCGGCTCCGTCTCCGCCTCCGGCGTCGCACGGTGGTCCACCGCCGACGGCCAGGCGTCACGCCCCCGCAAAGGCACGACCTGGGCGAGCCCCTCCCACTGTTCATCGGTGACGTCGTAGCTGTTCACCGGCTCACCCCGACCTGACTCGCCCTCAATGCCTGCACCAGCCAATTCTTACGCCAAGTCACCCGTTCGGCCCAACACCGACACGGCCCGCGACGGAATCACCCCCGTCCTCGCCGGGCGTGGACGGGTCCGGCGGCGGCGCCGGAACGGTCCGCCCGCCCCGGGTATCCGGGGCGGGCGGACCCTTGCCCGGCCCGCGTGCGACCGCGCCGGACGGATGCCAGACTGATGTCTCGGGCCGGGCAGTGCGTGGCGGAGAGTCCGGGAAGGGTCGGGAAACTCCAGCGAGCACATGGATGACGCCGGTATGTCCCCGCTGCCCCGGGCTCGGGTCGGACGTGCGGACGGCGGTGAGTTTCTGTGACAGCGAGCGACGAGCCGAACGCGGTCGCCCCCGTGCCGGGAGGGTTCGCCGGGCAGACGGTCGTGGTCGTGGGCGGCAGCTCGGGCATCGGCCTGGAGACCGCCCGGCAGGTGCGGGCGGCCGGCGGCGACGTGATCCTCACGGCCCGCGATCCGGACCGCCTGGAGCGGGCGGCGAAGGAACTGGAGCCGTTGAGCACGGCCGCGTTCGACGCCATGGACGCCGACCGTCTGGAGGGGTTCCTGCGGGACCTGCCCGGACAGGTCGACCACGTCCTGGTGACGGCGGGCAGCCCCTCGTACACGCCGCTCGCCGACCTCGACCTGACCGCCGGCGGACGGGACTTCGGGGGGCGGCTGGCGATGCTGCTCGCGGCGGGGCGGGCCTCCGGGGACAAGGTCAGGCCCGGCGGGACGCTGCTGTTCATCGGCGGCACCGGTGCCCGCCGTCCCGCCCCCGGCAGGGCCGTGGTCGGCGCGCTCACCGCGGCCCTGCCCGCGCTGGCCGCGAACCTTGCCGTGGAGATCGCCCCGGTGCGGGTGAACCTCCTCGCCGCGGGCTTCGTGGACACGCCTCTGTCCGCCTCGCTCCTGGGGGAGGAACTGGAGGCGCGTCGCGAGGAGTTGCGCAGGACGCTGCCCATCGGCCGGGTCGTCGGCCCGGCCGACATCGCCTCCCTCGCGCTGCACATCATGGCCAACGGCGCCCTCACCGGCGCCACCTTCGACATCGACGGCGGTCAGCAGCTCGTCGCGCGCTGAGCGCCCGACGTACCGGCGTACGGCCGCACGCGCCGTCGTCCGCCCCGCGCCGCCGCCCTCCGAGACGGGAGCCACACAACCATGGACATGAAACTGGAGGTCGTCGTGGTGCCGGTGTCCGACGTCGACCGGGCGAAGGACTTCTACACGGCGCTGGGCTGGCGGCTCGACGCGGACTTCGCCACGGACGATTCGCTCCGGGTGGTGCAGGTGACCCCTCCGGGCTCACCCGCGTCGGTCATCTTCGGCACGAACGTCACCGAGCAGGCTCCGGGCACGGCGCGCGGTCTGCACCTGGTGGTCGACGACATCGAGGCGGCCCACACCGAGCTGAAACGGAACGGCGCCGAACCGAGCGAGGTCTTCCACGACGCCGGGGGCGTCTTCCACCACGGCGGCACGGACGCGCGGGTGCCGGGCCCCGACCCGAAGCGCGGCAGCTACGGCTCCTTCCTGTCGTTCAGCGACCCGGACGGGAACGGCTACGTGCTCCAGGAGGTCACCACCCGGCTGCCGGGCCGTCTGGACCCCGCGACCACGGCGTACGCCTCGGCCGACGACCTGGCGGGCGCCCTGCGCCGGGCCGCCGCCGCGCACGGCGAGCACGAGGCGCGCACCGGCGCGGAGGACTCCGACTGGCCGGACTGGTACGCGCGGTACATGGTCGCGGAGCAGGCGGGGACGGAGCCGCCGGAGTGACGTGACGCGGGGTCCGGCGGTCAGGACCGTTCGTCGAGGAGCCCGGCGAAGGCCGCGGCGACGCGGGCCACGGCGGGGTCGTCGTCCCGGGACAGCCTGTTCAGCACCTCCCGTACGGCGGTCCCGGTCGCCGGCAGTTCGACCAGCGCCTGCGTCAGACGGATGCGCGTCGCGGAGTCGGCGTCCGGGGCGTCGAGTTCGCCGGTGAGGGCGGCCAGGACGCGGTCGGCGCTGTCCGGGGCCCCGGACAGCGCGCCGAGGACTTCTGCCGCGTCGACGTCGTTGACGCCGTCGACCACCATGCCGACGAGCACGGGTACGGCCGCGGTCGCGCCCCGCCGGCCCAGCGCGAGGGCGGCCGGGCGGCGGACCGCCGGGTCCGGGTCCTGGAGCGCGTCCTCCAGCGCGGCCGCCGCCGCGGGGAGCTCGGCCAGGTCGGCGAGCGCCCGCGCGGCCCGCCGCCGGACCTCGGGGTCCCCGTCGCGCACAGCGGCGGCCAGGGTCGTCACCCCGGCGTCGTCCGTTCGGGCGAGTGCCCAGCGCAGGGCGCCCGACACGACCGGGTCGGGCTCGGCCAGGACGGCCTTGGCCAGCAGCTCGGCGGGCACGGGGACGTCGTCCTGCCGGGCCAGGACGGCCTGTTGCCGGCGCGCGGCGTGGGGCGAGTCCAGGCCCTGCATGAGTTCGACGACGCGCAGGACGTCCTGCCAGCCGGCCGGCGCCGCGGCGTCGATCGCGCGGAGCCGTTCGAGCAGTTCCCGTTCCCGCTCCAGCCGCTCCTGCGTCCACCGGATGAGGTCGCCGACCAGGGCCGCCGGGGTGAAGGCCGGGTCCCGCAGCGCCTGCGCCACCTGGTGGAGCGAGAGGCCGAGGGACCGCAGGCTCTCCACGTGGAAGATCCGGCGGACGTCCTCGGCAGAGTACTCGCGGTAGCCGCCGACGGTCCGGCCGGTGGGCCGCACCAGACCGAGTGCGTCGTAGTGCCGGAGCATCCGCGCGCTGACCCCGGAGCGCCGGGCGACCTCACCGATCAGCATGGGCCGGTCTCCGGGGCCGCCGGGGCCGGGGCGGGCCGCGGGGCCCTCTCCGGGTCGAGAGCGACGATCCGCCTGGCCTCGTCCACCGCCGCGTCGAAGCCGGTCTCCGGCCGCTGCCGGAGCACCTCGGTGGCCGCGGCGTGCGTGGCCACCGCCGGGTCGGGGTCGGCGGCGGCCCCCTCCAGGGCCGTCCGGGTCACGTCCCCGAGGTCGACGAGCGCCCGGCTCAGGCTCAGCCGTACGGCCCGGTCGCCGCGGCCCAGCTGCCGGACCAGTTCACCGGCCAGGTCGGCGCGGGTCTCCTCGTCGTCCGGCGCGAGGGCGACCGTGACCCGCCAGGCGGTCCGGGCCACCTCGTCGTCCCGGTCGTGCAGCAGCGCACGCGGGATCCAGTTCCACGCGCTCCGGTCGCCGATCTTGGAGAGCGTGTGCAGGGCCTGCGCGCGGGCCTGGGCGCGGTCGGCGTCGAGTTCCCGCCGGATCCTGGCCAGGGCCGGCCCGGGCGGCAGGCGGGTCAGGGCCCAGGACAGCATGTCCCGTACGAAGAAGTCCGGTTCGACCGCGCAGCGTTCGACGAGGGCGTCCAGCAGGCCGGGGTCGGGCGCCGAACCGGCCGTCAGGGCCGCCTGGAGCCGGACCGACGGGTCCTCGGCGCCCAGGGCACCGGTCAGGCGGGCGTCGCGCGGGGTCGTGTGGGTCGGGTCGATCGGAACCACCTCCTGCACCCAGGGGACACCTTGTCACCGTGTCAAGGTCAAGGCGCACGGTCCCCGCCACGGGGGATTCCGAGCGGTGTTCCCGCCGGACCGCCTGTGCGTCGAGCGGTTCCGGCCGGCGCCGAAGGGGTTCGCGCCGGACGAGGACGCCCTGCTGGACGCCCTGAACCACGCCGGTCCCCGGGGACCGTCCGGTCGCCGCGAGGGGGTGTGCGGCGGTTGCGAGATCGTCCTCCTGGACGGCGAGCCGGAGCACCTGGACGGCATCGGCGCACCGCCCGGCGGGTCGTACGCCTGCGTCTCCCGGGGGGCTGTCGGCCACACCCACCCTCGACCCGCGACGGACGGGCCGGTGCCACACTGGAGGGCGTGACGGGGACGGACCGGCAGCTCGACCGGCGGCTGGAACAGGCCATCATCGGCCTGCTGGAGCGCCGCGCGGCCACGTCCTCGATCTGCCCGTCCGACGCCGCCCGCGCGGTGTACGACGGTGACAGCGCGGGCTGGCGCGCCCTGATGGAACCGGCCCGCCGGGCGGCGTGGCGGCTCGTGGCGGAGGGCAGGGTCGAGGTCACCCAGGGCGGCGAGCCCGTCACGGAGGCCGAGGCCCGCGGCCCCCTCCGTATCCGCCGCGCGGGCCGCTGAGGTACTCGCCCGCGCCCCTGTCCGGCGTCTGGCGGCGGGAATCTTCCCGGCACCCGATCACCTTTGGCCATGAATCGCCGTCCGGCCGTCTATCCGCGTAGACGAAGAGCCTCCACACTGAAGCCGCACTCGCACGAGCACGGCCGCCGTGCGCCGCACGGTGGTACTTCCGGCATGCCCCCACCCGGGCAACGCCCTTGCATGGAGGACAAGTTGTTCGCTGAGAGACGGCTCCGCGCGGCTCTGACCGCGCTCGCGCTGAGCGGGCTGGCCCTGACCACCCTTCAGGGAACCGCGGGGGCGGCCGCCGCCCCCGCCGCACCGGCCCCTTCCACCAAGAACTCGCCCGTCGCCTCGATCGAGGACACGACGGCGCGCGCACTCGCCCGTACCCTCGCCGAGCCCGCCTGGCGCAGGCAGGTCGCGGCGGCGGCGCTGGCCGACGAGGACGTGGACCTGCTGGCCCTGACGGCGACGTCCCGAACGGCGTCCGTGAAGGCCTTCCGGAGCACGCTCGCCGGGGCCGAGACGGATGTCGCCCGCGCGAAGGGGCTCGGCAAGGACGTGCCGTCCCTGCTGAGGGTGAGCCTCGCCGGCCGGTCGGTGAGCGCGGCCGACCTCGCCCGCACCACCCCGCTGGTCGCGTCGGCACCGGCCGAGGACGCCGAGGTCGTCGTCGCCTACGACAGCGCGGGCAGGGCGCACGAGCTGGACGCGGCCGGGGCGCCGGACCGGCCCGTGTACGTCGTCGGCGTCGACGGGCAGGCGGCGCTGGCCGCGGGCCTGAAGGTCATGGACAGGGAACTGGCCGCCCGGGGCCTGTCCCGGCCGGACGCGTCGGCCTCCGGCTCCGCCGGCGCGCCGGCCGCGGCCTCCGGCTTCTGGACGACCCGGATCACGTCGATCAGCGTGGCGGACGTCATGGAGCCCTGGTTCAAGGGCGACGCCGAGGTGTTCGGTCTCGTCACCGGCTTCGGCACGGACGGCAAGGTCCGCGTCGACACGGTCACCATGCCGTACGTCGACAGCGCGAACACGACCTACCACCCGGGCCAGATCCTGGTCAACTGGTCGAACTACAAGTACAACCTGGCCGACGCCGTCCTCATGGAGGACGACGGCGACACCAACTACTCGTCGCTGGCCAAGGCACTCGCCGCGGCCCTGCTGACGATCACGGACCAGGGCGCGTACATCCCGCTGGTCGACGCGATCGTCGACGCCATGCCCACCTCGTGGTGGACCGACGACCCGGACTACGTCGACTCCTTCTACACCCTGGCCCGCGAGACCACCGGCACCCGCGCGGGCGCCTCGGCCAACGCCCGGATGACGGTGGAGCGGTACTTCGTGTCGGAGCTCTGAGCCCCCGGACCCGGCCTCCTCGGGGGCCGGGTCACCCGGGCGGCGGTCACCCGGCGGGGACGCTCGGTCCCGACGTCACCGGCGCGGCCCGGCGCGAGGGGCGACCTGCGGGCCGCCGGTTCCGGGGCGCCGGGTTCGCATGGCCCCTGCCCCGGCCCCGTCTCACGACAGCCGGTCCAGGATGGCCTCCACCTCCGCGAGGATCGCCGCGCCGGCCGGCTCCAGTCGTGCCCGCTCGTGCAGCAGGGTCCAGGCGGCCCGCACGATCCCGGTGCGCTGGGCCAGGTAGCCGCGGATGTCGGTGGTGGGCACCTCGGGGACGCCCTTGTCGATCAGCAGGGCGGTCAGGTGGACCTCCCGGGCGAAGGAGTAGCAGCCGTGGAAGACCGCTGTCAGCGGCCGGTCGGCGTCGACGACAGGGCTGATGGCGCGGTCGTCGGGGTTGGCGCACAGGGGCATCAGGTCGATGAGGGTGCTCATCCGGTTGTGGCCGGTCTCGTGCACCATGGTCTGCGCCGCCATCAGTGCCGGGCGTGGGCTGCTGACGATCTGGCCGCGGAAGGCGTGGATGCTGTAGTTGTGCGGCCGCAGACCGGCCCACGGCATCGGCAGCAGACGCTCCACGCACACCCGGGTCTCGTCCCAGGCCTCGGGCCACACCGCGCGCAGCAGTTCCGCGGCCTCGGTGAACTCGGCGTGGAAACGCGCCACGTCGGCCCGTTCGACGGAGGGCAGCACCTCGGTCGGGGGCAGATGCCGGTCCAGCCACCGGGAGGGAGAGGGCACGATCCAGGGGCCGTCCAGGACGCGTCGCAGCGACCTCGTGTCCGGCCCGCCGTCGGAGAGGGCGACCGTGGTGGCGCCGTCGCGGGCGAGGACGGATCCGTCCCCCGCGACGGTCAGCGACCAGGTGCCGGTCCCCGAGCGGACGGCGACCGCGCGGCCCAGCCGGGGCACGGCCAGCCCGCCGTCACGGTCGGCGGGGACGCGGATCTCCGGAACGGGCACCGTGCCGGCGGACGCCGCCAGTTCGGGCAGCAGGAAGAAGGCGAGCCAGTGGGCGAGCGGGTCCTCCTGCCGACGGACGGGCAGTTCGCCCGGCTCCTGCTTGGCCACCGCGATCCACGAGCTGACGTCGGGGCCGGTGAGCAGCGCCTCCAACGCGGTGGCGGGCGCGGTGGTCAGGGCGGTCACCGTGGCCTGGTACAGCTCGCGTTCCGTCTCGCCGGAGGTCTGCGCGAAGCGCCGTAGCACCAGTTTCAGCAGGTCGCGCAGGTTCTTGCGGGCGAGCAGCGCGTTGAGCGGGGCCGCGGTGTCCGGGGTGCCGCCACCGGGCAGGACGAAGCCGTCCGCCGGGGGTGCGGGTGCCGTGGCGACGAACCCCTTCACCGCCGCCATGTCGATGTCGAGCCTGTCGACCGGTCCTCGTGCCGCGCGTGTCGCCACTTCCCGTTCCGCCTTTCTCCTGGTCCGTTCCAGTGCGCCGCTGTCGCCGAGCTCCGTGACGGCCTGGGCGAGCCGTGCCCGTCGGGCCGCGCCGGTCCCGGGTCCGACCGGCAGCGGCCGTTGCCATGTCTCCTCGTGGCGCAGTTCGGCGCCGAGGGCGCGGTGGAGGGACTGCCAGACGGTCCTGGCGTTCACCACCAGGCTGGCGCTGAGGCTGTCGCCGGACGAGACGCCCCAGTGCCGCCACAGCAGCGGGATGTACAGCACGTCGCCCGGGTGGAGGGTGAACTCCCGCGCGTCCCCGGTCATGGGGGCGTCGCCCACGCCGGGTTCGCCGAGCAGGCGCAGCCGTCGCTGCTCGGGGTCCAGCGTGGTGGGCCGGGCCAGTCGCCAGCGCTTGCTGCCTTCGAGCTGGACGGTGAAGTTGTCGCTGTTGTCGATGTGGGAGCCGATCGAGGAGCTGCCCTCGGTGAGGAACACGTCGCACCACAGGTCGTCCCAGTCGAACTTCTCCCGGGCCGCCGCGCACAGCTCGGCCACGCCGGGCAGTCCCTCGCGCAGCCCTTCGAGGAACCAGATGGAGCGGCCGTCCGTCCGGACCCCGGTGGTGGCGTC
Organism: Streptomyces sp. NPDC046859; assembly: GCF_040645135.1. Classification (NCBI taxonomy): domain Bacteria; kingdom Bacillati; phylum Actinomycetota; class Actinomycetes; order Kitasatosporales; family Streptomycetaceae; genus Streptomyces; species Streptomyces sp. NPDC046859. The sequence goes on along the minus strand of NZ_JBEYXR010000010.1, from coordinate 179,350 downwards.
GGACAGGGCTCTGACCTCCTCGCGTCCCGGTGCCGGGGCGAGGAAGTCCGGGGCCGCGCCGCGCAGGACGACCGGCGCGCGCCTCCAGTGGATGTCGAAGAAGCCGTCGTCGAGCACGGCCAGCGGTTCCGGCCGTCGCGCCGTGGTGGGGCTCATGCTGCCGCTCCGTTCCCGAGTAGCCGGTCCTGTGCGTCGATCTGCCGCGAGAGCCAGGGCTGCCGTTCGATCCCCAGACGGTCGCCGAGTCCGGTCGCGAGCCGTGTCGCGTCGGCGTGCAGCGGATAGCGCCGGGCGAAGTCGAGGAGGGTGCGGTGCGCCTCCTCGTACGCGCCGCTTCGCAGGGTGCACAGGGCGGCGAGGAAGGCGGACTTCACCTCGATCGTGTCCGTGCGTTCCCCCGTCGCGCGCCGGAACCACTCCCCCGCCTCCGTGAAGGCCCGCCTTCCGTAGTGGGACAGGCCGATGCCGTAGGCCAGCCAGGAGGAGCGGCAGCCCGCGTGCGCCGCCTCGTGCCAGCACCGGCCGGCCTCGTCGGGGTCGCCCGCGGTGTGCAGGTGCAGCAGGCCCAGCAGGGCGGTGCCGACCGCGCCGAGCGGATCCAGTTCGGCCTCGTACCGCTCCGGCGGCAGGGGGTCCGCCGCGCCGCGCAGGGCGGTGAAGGTGGCTTGCGGCAGGGGCAGGGCGTCCCGCTCGCGCTGCCGTGTGCCGCGTCCCAGCTCCCCGGCGAGCAGCGGGGCCAGGTCGCGTCGGGACTCCGGCAGGAAGCCGCTGCGTACCGAGTACGTCATGGAGTCGACGTTGCCGAGGAGGTCGTGCCGGTCCAGCAGGCGCAGCAGTTCGTCCGGCTGGTGGTCCTGGCCGGTGCGTACGTCGGCGAACCAGTCCAGGTCGAGGTCGACCCGGCTGGCCGGGTCCTGGGGCGTGGCGCCGAAGCTGGCCGGGGTGTGGACGGCCAGGTCGAGACCGCAGACGCGGGTGTGCAGCGCGCCGTGTTCGTCGAAGCGGGTGGTGTCGAGGGCGTCGGGTTCCGCGGCGATCACGCTGAGCGCGGCGAGCAGCCGGCGCCGGGCGGCCGGGGAGTCCGCTTCCCGCGTGGCGCGGACCCAGGTCAGTCTGGACACCAGGCCGAGGGTGGCGCCGGCCGCGTAGAAGTCGTCCAGGCCGTAGCTGCCGTCGACCTCCCTGATGGGCAGTTTGCGGTTCTCGGCCTCGACGGGGTGTTCACCGGTGAGACGGGTCAGCCGCGCGGCCGCCGCGCGGGTGAGCGGTTTGAGGTCGAGGTGCCGGTCGAAGCAGACGACGGACTCCGCCCGGTAGCCCAGCCGCGTCCAGCTCGCCACGACCTCGCCGTGTTCCTCGTGCAGCGCGATCACGGGATCAGTCCCTTCCTCCGGAGGGCGTCGCGGGCGCGGCCGACGGCGTCGCCGCGTCCGCCGGTGGTCCGGGCGGCGACCCAGCCCGGCCGGGGTTCCGCCTCCCCCAGCAGGGCGGCGGTCAGGGGGGTGCTCAGCGGGCCCGCGAAGTACCGGCCGCCGCAGGCGACGAAGACGGCGGGTGCCGCGGGCGCGCGGTCCGGGTCGCGCCGCGGGCGGGTGCCGTCCGTCCAGGCGGCCCAGGAGCCCTCCCCGGTGCGGCACACATGCGGGTGGCGGATCAGATAGCCCGGTTCGGGGTGCCGGGCCAGGGTCTTGACCAGGGCGGCCAGCAGTTCCCGCTCGATCAGCGGCGCGGTGTCCGTGCGAGGTCCGGCCTTGTCGAGCAGGAAATCCCCGAACGCCTCGGTCACCGACCGGCCGCGGCTCAGCCCCAGCATGTCGACGTCGGAGCAGTGGGGGCCGCGCAGGAACTCCGCCACCGCGCGCTGTCCGGCGTTGTGCCGGTCCGGGTACAGCGCGCGCAGGCTGTCCGCGAAGTAGTCGCGCAGGGGGACGCCGCCGATGGCGCCCTGGGAGATGCCCTGGGTGAGTTCGTGCGCGACCCTGGCGAGCTGTTCGGCGTCCACCGCGCGCAGCGCGGCCGGGGCGGCCGGGTCCATGGCGGCGACGCCGTCGACGCCGCCGGTGCGCCGGGGGCTCGGGTAGGTGAGGCGCTGCTTGAACGCCCGATTCAATTCCATCAGTTGGCCGCCGCCCACCGGTCCACCGCCTTCCGCAGGCGTTCGAGGTTGGGGAGGCTCTTGGGCACCAGCACGCCGGTCCTGTCGTAGTTGGGGTCTTCGTAGGTGACCGCCTCCAGCCGGGGGCACAGCTCGAGGAGCCGTTCCGCCAGGATCAGTTGCTCGTCGAGGAGCACGCCGTGGTGGAGGTCGAGGAAGCGGTCACGGCTGATCGCCGAGCCGGAGAGGTGGAGTTCGGTGCACTGGTCGAGCGGCAGCCGGTCCAGGTCGGCGTAGAGGCCGGCGCCCCGTTCGCCGCGCCACCATCGCCAGCTGATCAGGTGCCCGACGTCCAGGGTGACGTCGGCGCCGCTGAGTTCGGCGACCCGGCGGAAGAAGTCGTAGGCGTCCATGTCGCCGACGACGACGGTGACGCCGTCGGTGAAGCCCGGGAACTCCACGCGCAGCACCGGGTCGAGTTCCCGCATCGCCTCGCGGATGGCGCCGGCGACGTGGGCGACGTTCTCCTCGACGAGGTAGGGCGGCAGCGGATAGGGCATCGGGATGCCGCCCAGGGACCACATGCCGAGGTCCTCGACGACCCACTGCCACTCGAAGTGCCGGTGCAGTTCGTTGGTGAACGCGTAGACGGGGCCGCGGTCGTACGGTTCGACGGTGCCGAGGTTGAGCATGGTCTGGTGCAGGGCGACCGGGGTGCCGGCGGGGAGCTGGTCCATCAGGCGCCGGTACGGCTCCACGTAGTGTGCGGCGTGCAGCGGCACCGGTCCGCGGGGCTGGAAGGCGAAGGCGTAGTAGGCGTAGTCGCCGCCGTGCCGGGCGAGGAAGTTGCGGACGCGTTCGTTGGGGCCCGCCTCGTCCGGGTCGAAGCCGATCGGGGCTCCCCAGGGCAGGTCCATTCCGGCGCCCAGCCCCCGGCGTGCGGGGCGGCCGGTGCGGCCGGGGCGGGGCAGGGGTTCAGCCGTGGTCACCGACATCCGCCTCCTTCAGCAGGCCCAGCAGTCTGCGGCCCTGTTCGGTACGGGCCGTCAGGCGTCGTACGGCGCCGGACGAGCGGAGGGTGACGTGCCCGGGTCCGATGCCGTACCGCATGCGCCAGCGCAGGTCGATCAGGCGTCCCTCCAGCGGGACGATCCAGGGGTGCAGGACCAGTTCGTCCATCGGCCGTGCGCCGCCGGCCTTCTTCCACCTCGGGTGTTTCTCGTCGTTCTTGCCGGGGAGCACCACGCGGACGGTCTCGCGGAGCCAGTCGGCCCGTTCCTCGCGCGAGGTGCCCTCGTAGGCGATGGCTCTGCCGTGCCGTCCGGCCAGGTAGCTGAAGCCGCTGTTGGACTGGAGCGCGTCCCCGTCGGCCAGGGTGAGGCCGACGCGGTGGCGGGGCTCGGAGGCGAGCAGCGAGGTCGGTTCGGCGATCATCATCTGGGCGGCGTCGATGCCGAGCCGGGCCGAGTTGCGGACGAGGAACTCCCGGCTCTCCCGGGCCTCCTCGGCCGTCTCGCCGGGCAGCCCGCCCATGACGCTGAGCCGCAGCACGATGCCCACCTCGTCGAGCAGTTCGACGATCCGCTCGTACAGGTCGGCCCGTACCCCTTTGTCGACGAGGTCGAGCAGCCGCTGGGAGTTGGTCTCGTAGCCGACGCTCATCAGCCGGCAGCCCGCGTCGTACATCCGCCGCACGAAGTCCCGGTCGGCGAGCAGGGGCTCCAGCCGGTTGCGGGTCGACCAGGTGAAGGTGTGCCCGCGGGCCCGCACCAGCTCGGCGGCGCCGAGGACGAGCCGCAGGTTGCAGTTCTCGTCGACGAACGCCACGAAGCGCGCGTCCGTGCGGCGCAGGCTGTGCTCCACGTGGTCGGCGAGCTGTTCCTGGGTGAGCTGCTGGTAGCGCCCGCGGCTGCGGTTGCCGTAGGAGCAGAAGGTGCAGCGGCCCCAGTAGCAGCCCACGCAGGAGATGAGCGGGAGCTGCGGCTCGGGGCTGAGGTACGACGAGAAGGGCAGGCCGTCGAAGTCGGGCGGCGGGTTGTCCGCGAGGTGGTGCTCCGGCGCGGGGGCGCCGCCGCCCCGCGCGGTGATGAATCCCGGTACGGCGTCGAGGGGGCGGTCCGCCTCGACCGCTTCGGCGAGCCGGTGCAGCACCGCTTCACCCTGGGTGGTGACGAGCGCGTCGACGTGGCGGAACGTCTCGGGCCGGGCGGCGAGTTCGGCGCCCCGCATCATCAGCTGCTGTCCGCCGAGGACGACGATCGTGCCGGGGGCGTGCTCTTTCACCAGTCTCGCCACGCGGAGGGCGGGCGCGAGCTGACTGAAGTACGCGATGGAGAGGCCGAGGACGCGGGCCGGGCGGTCGTGGAGCGCGGCGAGGGTGAGGTCGTCGTACCGTCGGGCGGCGAGGTCGTCGGCCGCCGGTTGCTGCTCGGCAAGGTGGAAGACCTCGGGCAGGCTGGTCACGGTGCGGGTCAGCGCGCTGCCCCGCAGCATGATGTCGAGGACGTTGTTGACCAGACGGAAGCCCACGTCCCAGGGCAGCGACGTCGTCTCCTTGCGGACGACGGTCCGGTGGAGCAGGTCGTGCTGCTGTTCCGCGAAGGACAGCAGGGTCTCGTCGAACTCGTCGAGTCCGCCCAGCCGGAGGCGCTCCTTCAGCGCCACGGGCTCCAGGAGCCGGTGGGTCAGCGCGATGTTGAGGTCGCTCTGGGCCGCCGCGATCCCGTGCCGGCGCAGATAGGCGACGAGCATGGGGAGGCTGAGATAGGGGAACAGGCGGGCCTCGGTCACCCCGGGGAAGACCAGATGCACCGCTGTGGGAGGTGTCCGGTGAGGCACCGCTTCTCCTCGTCGGGCCGGCGGGGTTCGGTTCGGGCGCCGAGGCCGGCGAGCGGGGTCCCGGGCGGGGCTCCGCTCGCCGGCGACGGGCGTGCGTCAGACCGCGAAGCGGAAGGCGTGGAACGCGGCGCCGTCCTGGAGCTCGGCGGCCTCGACGACCTCCAGGCCGTCCAGCTCGGTCAGCAGGTCCTCGTTCACGTCCGTCTGGATCTGCTCTTCGTTCATGGCAATTCCTTTCTCGACAGGCGAGGGACAGCGTGCGGACACACCGGACCCCACAACGGAGTTTTTTCCTTCTCCTCGGCGGAACTCCGGCATGAATTCACGTTCGGAGAAACCCGGGGAGGCACAGGGCGCCACAGGCCCGCCGATGCCAGGGGAATTCCTTGCTCCCGGGCATGCCGCGGCCTGGCGTATCCCACCGGGCGTGGGGTCCGGGCGCCTCTCACCGCGCCGGCGCACCCGGCGCACGGAAAGAGAGGAAAGGGACCGCGCTGCGGCGGGAATGGAGGAAAGGATCAGAGAGAACAGGAAGGAGCGCCGTGGCAGGGCCCCGCACGAACGGCAGACGTCACAGTAAAGCCCCCGTGGTCACGCATCGCGGCGTCAGGCGATGCCCCCGTGAAGCCCGATCCCGGGCTTCCGACACAGCGAGGCTAAAGAGCCTTTCCCGAGCCTGTCAACAATTAGTTTAGGCCAGTGGATCAGGATTCAACAATTCCAGAAGCACACCCCGGACGGCAATGAACGGCAATTCCCGGAGCACGGCGACAGCGGAATCGATGAGCACCGTGACAGATGCGCGCACCGCCCCGTAAGCTTCTTCGGCACCATCACGTGAGCGACTGTCCCGAAAGCACCGACCGAAAACAGTCCTCACGTGGCTGGAATTCCGGCGCGGCGAGCCTGCCGACCGCCTGGGCGATCCGTCACTGGGGGGAATCGTGGGGCGTGGGCCCTTTTCGCATGCCGGCTACCGCTGGCTGTGGTCCGGTCAGCTGGTCAGCATCATCGGCGATCAGCTGTTCCCCATGGCCGTCGTCGCCCTGGCGCTCGGCCGGGAGGAGTCCGCCTTCTCGCTCGGTGTCGTCTTCGGCTCCCGGTTCGGCGCGCTCGCGCTGCTCATCCTGGTGGGCGGTGTGCTCGCCGACCGGATGGACAAGCTCCGCCTGATGATGTCCAGCGACGTGGTCCGGCTCTCCGCCGTCCTGCTGCTCATCGCGCTGGGGAACGGGGCGCCCCTGTGGGCGCTCGCCCTCATCACCTTCCTGATGGGCGCCGGCGAGTCGATCTTCCAGCCGGCCTACGACTCCGTCGTGCCATCCCTCGTCCCGGAGCGGACGCTGGAACAGGCCAACGCCGCCACGAACATGCTGAAGAACACCGGCCAGGTCGTCGGCCCGGCCGGGGCCGGCCTGCTGGTGGCCGCGGTCGGCCCGCGCAGCGCGCTGTGGGTGGACGCAGCGACCTTCGCCGTCTCCTCGCTCACCCTGCTGGTGGTCGGACGGCGGCTCGGCGAGCGGCGAAAGCCCGCGCCCCGGGACGAGGAGTCGATGTTCGCGGAGGCCGTCGCCGGGATCCGGGTGGTCGTACGGATGCGGTGGCTGATGGCACTGGAGGCGATGGCCGTCATCCATGTGCTGTTCGCCGTGGGCCCCTGGTTCGTCCTGGTCCCGCTGATCGCCGACGACCGTCTCGGCGGCCCGGCCGGATACGGGTTCGTCCTGTCGGCGTTCGCCCTCGGCGGCATCGGCGGTGCGGCCGTCGCGGGCCTGACGCAGAGGCTGTTCCGGCGGCCGGGCCTGTGGGCGCTGGCCGCGATCAGCCTGTTCGGCGTCGCCTGCCTCGCGTTCGCGGCGACCTCGTCCCTGCCCGTGCTGGTCGCGCTGTTCGCGCTCGGCGGCGCGGGCGTGCAGTTCTTCGACGTACTCAAGACGACCGCCATCCAGCGGCATGTCCCGCGCGCGCTTCTCGGGCGCGTCTTCGCCCTCGACTTCTTCGCCTCCTTCGTCGGGATGCCGGCCGGGCAGATGCTGGCCGGTCTGCTGGTGGCGGGCGCCGGGCAGGCCGTCACCGCGATGGCCGTGGCCGGTGCCGTCGTCTTCGTCACCTCCGTACTGCCGCTGGCCGTACGGGACGTGGCGACCCTTGGCGCCGCCGGCACCGAAGCGCCGGAGCCGGACCCCGCCGGGCAGACGGCTGCCGCCGGGGGCGGCAAGGCCGAATGAGTACGGCGGTGACGACGCGCTCGCTGACCGCCGAACTGGCGGCGCTGTGCGAGGGGTTGCCCGGGATGCGGGTCACGGTCGAGGCGGACGCCACGGGATGGGCCGTCCTGGTCACGCACGAGGGCGGGGGGCTTGTCCAATGGGGCGCCCGCGCGCCCAGCCCGTACGGCCTCCGGACGGCGCTGCTGTCGGAGGGCCTGCACTCCCTCCGCACCGACCTGGACGCCGTCCGGGCCGCCCGCCCGCTGCCGGCCCGCACCGCCGTGCCCGTGGTGATGACACCGCTGATGGCAGCCATCGCCGTGCACGAGTGCGTCGGGCACACCAGCGAGGCCGACAACCACGCCGACTACGGGCACCGGTTGGGCATCGGCCTCGGGGACCGCTGGACCCGCGTCCCCCTGACGGTGACCGACGACCCGACCCGGCCCGGCCACTGCGGGTCCTACGTCCACGACGACGAGGGCACGGCGGCGGCCCCCGTCCGGCTGGTCGAGGACGGCCGCTGGACCGGACTGCTGACCAGCCGGTCCCACCCGGGCCCCACCGGCAGCAACGGCCACGGTCGCCGTGCCCCCACCGCCCGCGAGGCGCTCCCCCGGATGGGCGTGCTGAGCGTGGCACCGGGCGAGCACCGCGCCGAGGACCTCATCGGGCAGGTCGCGGACGGCTTCCTGCTCGGCGCGCCGCGCGAGGGCGGCTCCGTACGGGAGTACGTGCTGCTCAAGCCGGCCTGGGCCCGGCGGATCCGCCACGGCCGGCTCACCGACGAGGTGTACGGCGACCTGGTGCTGCGCGGCCACAAGGTCCAGCTCATGAGGAGGCTGCGCGGCGCCGGCGACCACGTGGTGATGAACGACCCCTACCACCGCTGCGGCAAGAAGGGCCAGGAGGTCTCCGTCTCCCTGGAAGCCCCGTACCTGCTCTTCGACGACCTGCTGCTGTATCCGGACGGAGGAACACCATGACGGAGTTCGTGAGGGGCCTGTCCTACGAGCGCTTCCTGGCCGAGTACTGGCGCCGGAAGCCGCTGTTCGTCAAGGGCGGCGCGCACGACCTCCTGGGGCTCACCCTGAGCTACGGGGAGGCGGACGCGATCGTCGAGCGGGTCCGTGAGCAGGCACCCGACCGGCTCGCCCGCGACCCGGGACGCATCGAGTTCGTCAAGGGCGCGGACGCGGTGAGCCCCCGGCTGGCGCGGCGCGCCGGGGAACTCCAGCAGAAGCTGGGATGGCCGCGCGTGACCTTCGACGTGTCGCGCACCCACGCGCCCGGCAGCATCGGCTGCCACTTCGACTACGACGACAACTTCACCCTCCAGCAGGACGGCAGCAAGGTCTGGCGCATCGGCTCCCCCGCGGCCGTACCGGAGACGGACCGGCGCCGGCGTGTCCTGGAGGATCCGTCCCTCTCGGGTCAGTTCTATCTCACCGACGACTACGAGGAGTTCGTGGTCGAGGCGGGCGACCTGCTGTACATCCCGCTGTTCCACCCCCACTGGGGCACGTCCACCGGCCGCTCCCTCTCCCTCACCATGACCTGCAATCTGGTCACCCCGCTCACCGAGCTCTGGCCGCTGCTCCACGAGGAGTTGTCCGGGCTCCGCGCGTGGTGGCACCCCTCGCCGCTGCCGGCCGCTCCCGACGAGCAGGCCCTCGACGACCTGCTCGACCTGCTCGCGGACCCCGCGTTGCGGCGGCGCGTCCTGGCCCGCTGGCAGGAGTCCCGCCGCTCCACCGTGGCCCGGCACCGCCCCGAACTGGACCCGCCGCGGCCGGAGCCCGTCGAGGTCGCCCCGGTCACGGTCGACGTCACCCCGATCAAGCCGCTGTTCACGGGCACGGCACCCCCGGTCGACCTCGCGAATGCCGTCCTGCCCGGCGGGACGACCGCCCTGCTCGAAGACCTGACGGCCAAACGCTGCCTCAAGCGGCTCCTGGTACTGGCCAGGGACCGGGCCGGAGCCTGCGGCGACCCGCGTCTGGCCGCCTCGGTCCAGGAGGTGGTGAACGGACTGACACGACTGCCGCACCCCGCCTTGCTGGCGTGGTGCCGCACCCCCGAGGTGACGTCCTGGGTACGGCAGGCGGAGCGCGAGCGCGAGGCCGGCTACCGACGCGCGCCGGACACCTTGCTGACCCACCTCACATCGTTCTGCCTGCCGGAACTGCTCCGCCACGAGGTGCTCACACCGGGAGTCCCCCTGGTGGCCGCCCTCAGCGCCCCCACGGAACTGGCACTGCTGTCGGCGGGCCGAGTGATCGGACTGCCGGACACGGCAGGCGAGACGGTGACCATCGAGGTGCACGGGTCGCACGTGGACCTGGGCGGCGTACGACTGCCGTCGACGGACCTGACCGGAGAGACGGCCGGCCCGCACGTGACCGTGCTCCCGTCCCTCGCGGAGAACGGTCCCCGCCTCCTGCCGCCGCATTCCTGGTACACCGCCTTCCACCCGGCGGGCCGCCGTCTCCCGCAGCCGCCGGACGGGACGCGGGCGGAGGAGTTCCTGGAGACGGTGGCGCAGGCCCTGACCCTGATCGAGAAGGTGTGGTCCCCGGCCGCGGACGACATCCGCGCCTCCCTGAGCCGGCTCATCCCGGCGCAGGCGCCGCCCGTGCCGGAGACCGTGCCCGGGTTCCCTGGCGCGGCCGTCCTCGCCGGCACGGGCCCTCTGGAGACCGCCCGGCAGCTGTGCCGGGCCGCCGCCCAGACGCGCTACGACGCGATCAGCGACCTGTACGCGCTGAGCGGGGAGCCGGCGACCGTCGTACGCCCGCCGTACGCCGAGACCGGCCTGCCGGTCGCCGCACTGCTCCGGGACACGTACACGGCCGTGACCGAACGAGAGTTCCTGCGCCGCCACGACGACGCCCCCCACTCCGTCCCGGCCCTGTCCCGGCGCATCCGCGACTCCCTGACCGCCCTGCGCCACGACGGACGCCTGACGTCACAGGGCCGTGCACTGTGGACCGGGCTGCGGGAGCTGGAGGACGAGGGGGTGTGATCAGGCGGGCTTCTTGGCCGGCTCCAGAATCGCCACGCACTCCACGTGATGCGTCATCGGGAACAGGTCGAACGCCCGCAGCGTCCGCACCCGGTACCCCCCGTCCCGGAAGTACCCCAGGTCCCGGGCGAGGGCGGCCGGGTCGCAGGCGACGTAGGCGATGCGGCGGGCGCCCAGGGACGCCAGGTGCTCGACGGTCTTCCGGCCGGCGCCGGCGCGCGGCGGGTCCAGGACGATGAGGTCGACCTCGGTGATGCCGGTGCGCGGCAGGACCGATTCGACCTTGCCCTGCTCGATGCGGACCCGGTCGAAGTCGGCCAGGTTGTGCCGGGCGTCCTCCACCGCGCGCTTGCCGGACTCGATGCCGAGGACCGCGCCGTTGTCGCCGAGGCGGTCGGCGAGGGCGCCCGCGAAGAGGCCCACGCCGCAGTACAGGTCCAGGGCCATCTCGCCCTTGCGGGGCATGAGGCCCTGCATGACGGCCGTCACCAGGGTGTCCGCGGCCTTCGGGTGGACCTGCCAGAAGCCGCCGCTGCCGACGCGGTACGTACGGCCGTCGGCACGCTCGCGGACGAAGGGCCGGCCGTGCACCCGGTGCGTGCCGCCGTCCTTCTCGTCGACGCGCATCACCGAGACCGGGCGGTCGAGCTCGACGATCGGGAGGCGCGCTCCCGGCCGGGGCGTCAGGATGACCTGCCGGTCCTGGGAGCCGGTCGCCGCGATGGCCTCCACGGACGCCATGCCGGTCCAGTCCCGCTTCTCGATGCCCAGCTCGCTGACGCCCTCGGCGGCGATCATGCAGTGGTCGATCCGCTCCACCTCGTGCGAGCGGTGCCGGCGCAGTCCGGCGTGCCCGTCGGCATCGACGGCGTACTGCACGCGGGTGCGCCACTGCGGCACCTGGCCGGCGGGCAGCTTGTCGCCCTCGGCCGGCATCACCGTGCCGTCCCAGCCGACGTCCTCCGGGGAGAGCCCGGCGAGCCGCTGGAGCTGCTCGGCGACGACCTCGCCCTTGAACCGGCGCTGGGCTCCGGGCTTGGCGTGCTGCCAGTCGCAGCCGCCGCAGCGGCCGGGGCCGGCGAACGGGCAGGGCGCCTCGATGCGGTCCTTGGACGGGGACAGGATCTCCACGGCGTCCGCGCGCAGGAAGCGGTCGCCCTCCTCGCCCTCGGTCACCCGGGCCACGACGCGCTCGCCGGGCAGGGTGTGCCGGACGAACAGCACCTGGCCGGCGTCGGTGCGGGCGACGCAGTGCCCGCCGTGGGCGACGGGGCCGATCTCGACCTCGTACTCCTCCCCCACCAGCGACTTCTTCTCTTCTGCCTGCATGGTGGGGTGACTCCAGATCGAGTGGGGGTTACGGCCCGGGCGCGCGGCTGCGGTGGGCCTGACAACAGCCCACCAGTCTACGTGCGTCCGCGGGCCCTCCGTCCCGGCCGGTCACTTCCGGGTCTCGGGCTCCTTCGGCCGATCCTGCGCCGGTCCGCGCCGCACCGAACCCGGGGCGTTCCACTCGCCGCGCCTGCGGGCGCGCACCTTGGCCGCCTCGGAGGACTGGAGCTGGTAGGGCACCGACGTGACCATGACGCCCGGGGTGAACAGCAGCCGCCCCTTCAGGCGCAGCGCGCTCTGGTTGTGCAGCAGGTGCTCGTACCAGTGGCCGACGACGTACTCGGGGATGATCACGGACACGGCGTCGCGCGGCGACTCCCTGCGCAGCCCCTTCACGTACTCGATGATCGGCCGCGTGATCTCGCGGTAGGGCGAGTCGAGGACCTTCAGCGGTACGTCGATGCCGCGACGCTCCCACTCCTCGCGCAGCGCCTTGGTCTCGGCCGGGTCGACGTTGACGCTGAGCGCCTCCAGGCTGTCCGAGCGCAGCAGCTTGGCGTAGGCCAGGGCGCGCAGCGCGGGACGGTGGAGCTTGGAGACCAGGACGACCGAGTGCACCCGGGACGGCCGTGCGCTGTCGTCGCTGGGGCCCTCGGGGGCCGCGAGTTCCGCGGAGACGCGGTCGTAGTGGCGGCGGATCGCGGTCATCGTGCCGTAGAAGATGACCATGCCGAGCAGGGCCACCCAGGCGCCGTGGGTGAACTTGGTGACGAGGACGACGATCAGAACCAGGCCGGTGAAGAAGGCGCCGAAGGTGTTGATCGCGCGGGAGCGGACCATGTGGCGCCGCTTGGTCTGGTCCTTCTCGGTGGCGAGCAGCCGGTTCCAGTGCCGGACCATGCCGATCTGGCTGAGCGTGAACGACACGAAGACGCCGACGATGTACAGCTGGATCAGCCGGGTGGAGTCGGCCCCGTAGATCCACACCAGGAGGGCGGCGGCGCCGGCGAGGAGCACGATGCCGTTGGAGAAGGCGAGCCGGTCGCCGCGGGTGTGCAGCTGGCGCGGCAGGTACCGGTCCTGGGCGAGGATCGAGCCGAGCACCGGGAAGCCGTTGTAGGCGGTGTTGGCGGCCAGGAACAGCACGAGGGCGGTGGCGGCGGCGAGCACCACGAAGAGGAAGGTGCCCTTGCCGAAGACGGCCTCGGCGACCTGGGTGATGACCGGGTTCTGGACGTAGCCGGAGCCGACCGCGGCGCCGTCCTTGATCAGGTCGACGGCCGGGTTCTCGGCCATGCGGACCTTGGTGGCCATGGCGAGCCCGATGATGCCGCAGAACATGGTGACGGCGAGCAGGCCCATCAGCGCGAGCGTGGTCGCGGCGTTCTTCGACTTGGGCTTGCGGAAGGCCGGGACGCCGTTGGAGATCGCCTCGACGCCGGTGAGCGCGGCACAGCCGGAGGAGAAGGCGCGCAGCAGCAGGAAGACGAGCGCGAAGCCCGCGAGTCCCTGGTGCTCGGGTTTGATCTGGAACGTCGAGGTGGGTGCCCGCATGGTGTCGCCGAGGACGATCCCGCGGAACGCGCCCCACGCGATCATGATGAAGACGCCCGCGACGAACACGTACGTCGGGATGGCGAACAGGCCGCCGGACTCCTTGACGCCGCGCAGGTTCATGACGGTCAGCAGCAGGATCACGGCGACGGCGCACTCGACCTTGTGCTCGACGACGAACGGGACCGCGGAGCCGAGGTTCTCGATGCCGGAGGAGATGGACACGGCCACGGTGAGGACGTAGTCGACGAGCAGGGCGCTCGCGACCGTGAGCCCGGCCTTCGGGCCGAGGTTGGTGGTGGCCACCTCGTAGTCGCCGCCGCCGCTCGGGTAGGCGTGGACGTTCTGCCGGTAGGAGGCGACGACCGTGAACATCAGCACGACGACCGCGGCGGCGATCCAGGGGCTGAAGTGGTAGGCCGACACACCCGCGATGGAGAGGACCAGCAGCACCTCGCCGGGCGCGTACGCCACGGAGGACAGCGGGTCGGAAGCGAACACGGGCAGGGCGATGCGCTTCGGCAGGAGCGTTTCCGCCAGCCGGTCGCTGCGCAGGGCGCGCCCGATGAGGATCCGCTTGGGCACGTCGGTCAGTTTGGACACAACAGAGAATCGTATGCCCCCCGCCAGGTGCGGAGCACATCCGGGGGAACATCACACCCGGCGCACCGCTGTGACCTGGGTTCGCGCCATCGCCCGGGGCGACGGGATCCGGACGTTACCTTGGAGCGTGGGTGCGGGCGGGAGTCCGGCACGGGTGCCGCCGAGCCCACGATGCGAACCGCGGGGGATCATCGGCGGGAAAGCCCGGCATGATGTTGCCCTGCGGTCTGCGACCGGACCGCGCCTGTTGCCCGGCGATTCGAGAGAAGAGACATGAGCGCCACGTTCACGCAAGTCGGACGCCTATCGAGGAGTGCGGGGTAGGACCGTGCACATCGTCATCATGGGTTGCGGAAGGGTGGGCTCCGCTCTGGCCCAGACCCTGGAGCAGCAAGGGCACACGGTCGCAGTGATCGACCAGGACCCCACCGCGTTCCGCCGGCTGGGCCCGGGCTTCGGAGGCCGCCGCGTCACCGGCGTCGGCTTCGACCAGGACACGCTGCGCGAGGCGGGCATCGAGGAGGCGGGTGCCTTCGCGGCCGTCTCCAGCGGGGACAACTCCAACATCATCTCCGCGCGCGTGGCCCGCGAGATGTTCGGCGTGGAGAACGTCGCGGCCCGGATCTACGACCCGCGCCGCGCCGAGGTCTACCAGCGCCTCGGCATCCCGACCGTGGCGACCGTCCGCTGGACGGCCGACCAGATGCTGCGCCGGCTGCTGCCCTCGGGCGCCGAGCCGCTGTGGCGGGATCCCACCGGCGGCGTGCAGCTCGCCGAGGTGCACGCCTCCGCGGAGTGGGTGGGCCACAAGATCAGCCGGCTCCAGGAGGAGACCGGCGTGCGGGTGGCGTTCCTGACCCGCCTCGGTGAGGCGATCCTGCCCACCTCGCAGACGGTGCTGCAGGACGGCGACCTGGTGCACGTGATGATGCGCACCGACGAGGTCGACAAGGTCGAGGCGGCGTTCGCCAAGGGTCCCGAAGAGGAGGGCGGTCACTGATGAGGGTCGCCATTGCCGGTGCCGGCGCGGTGGGCCGCTCCATCGCGGCCGAACTGCTGGAGAACGGGCACGAGGTCCTGCTCATCGACAAGGCGCCGACCGCCATCTCGGTCGAGCGCGTCCCGCAGGCGGAGTGGCTGCTGGCCGACGCCTGCGAGATCACGTCGCTGGACGAGGCGGCGCTGCAGCGCTGCAACGTGGTGATCGCCGCGACGGGCGACGACAAGGTCAACCTGGTCGTCTCCCTGCTGGCGAAGACGGAGTACGGCGTCCCGCGCGTCGTCGCCCGGGTGAACAACCCCAAGAACGAGTGGCTGTTCAACGAGGCCTGGGGCGTGGACGTGGCGGTCTCCACGCCGCGTCTGATGTCGGCCCTGGTCGAGGAGGCGGTGAGCGTCGGCGACCTGGTCCGCCTGCTGCGCTTCAGCCACGGCGACGCCAACCTCGTGGAGCTGACCCTGCCGGAGGAGTCGGCCCTGGCCGGCACCCAGGTCGGTGACGTGGAGTGGCCGCAGGACACGTCCCTGGTCACGATCATCCGCGGCACCCGGGTGCTGACCCCGTCCCGGGAGGACTCCCTGGAGGCGGGCGACGAGCTTCTGTTCGTGGCCGCGCAGGCCCGCGAGGAGCAGTTGGAGGACCTGCTGTCGGTCCGCCGGGAGGACACGGCGGGCTGACCGGCTTCTCCTACGACGACGGAGGGAGCCCCGCGGATGCGGAGCGCCCTCCGTCGTCTCGGTCCGAGGGAGCTCACACGTCGCGGCGGTGCCGTCCGCCGGTGGTCTCCCCGGTCTCGGCGGTCTCGGCGGCGGCCGCGGTCCGGCGCTCCTCCTCGGCCTTCTCCGCCGCCTCCATCTCCGCGAAGACGTCGATCGGCGCGGGGGCCTTCGCCAGGAACACCCAGGTCAGCCAGACGGCGAGCAGGAACGGCGGGATCTTCAGGGCGACCAGCACCCAGCCCAGCTGGGTGGTGTCGGCCCACCAGTACAGCGGGAAGAGGATCGCGCACTTGGCGAGCAGGATCAGGCCCCAGGCGTAGCTGGCCTTGGAGTACGCCTTCTTGCGGCCGGGGTTGCGGGTGCGCCAGGAGAGGTTCTCCTTGAACACCGGCCCGAGGATCAGCCCGATCAGGGGCACGCCGCACAGCGTCGTGATGATGTAGGCGAGGGCGAGGCCCAGCGTGTAGAGCATGCCGGGCAGGTAGAAGTCCTTGGCGTTGCCCGTCATCATCGCGAAGACGACACCGAAGGCCACACCGAAGACACCGCTGAACGCGTGCTTGACCGTGTCCCGGGTCACCAGGCGCACCACGACCAGCACGACGGACACCGCGAGGGCCGCGAGGGCCGACATGTGCAGGTTCTTGTCGATCGTGTAGATCGTGACGAAGAGCAGGCCCGGCAGGACCGTCTCGATCATGCCGCGCATGCCGCCGAAGGCCTCGAACAGCGCGGCCTCCGTCACCGCGCGGGAGTCGTGCCCGGCGTCTGCGGTGGTGTCTTCGGTCGGCTTGTCGAGCGACGTCACCGGCTACTCCCGTCCGAGGGGTCTCAGTTCGTATTTCGGGTTGAACAGCACCCGGCGGCCCCGGCTCATGGCGATCCTGCCGGATGCGATCAGCCGGCGCCCGGGCTCTATGCCGACTATGGAGCGCCTGCCGAGCCACACCACGTCCAGCGCGGCCGTGCCGTCGAACAGCTCGGCCTCCAAGGCCGGGACTCCGGCGCGCGGCCGCAGGGTGACCGTGCGCAAGGTACCAGTAACCGTCACGATCTGGCGGTCCCGGCAGTCACCGATCTTGGTGCAGCCGGCGGTCTCGGCGTCCTCACGCAGCTCCTCGGACTCCAGGTCCTCCTGCGACGAGGAGAGCCGGTCGAGCATGCGCCGGAACCGGCCCACCGCCTTTTCCGAACGAGGAACAGCAGTCATGTCTTGAAGCGTACCGGGCCTCACTTCTCGAACCGATAGCCCATCCCCGGCTCGGTGACGAAGTGCTTCGGGTGGGAGGGGTCCGCCTCGAGCTTTCTGCGCAGCTGGGCCATGTACACCCGCAGATAGTTGGTCTCCGTCCCGTAGGACGGGCCCCAGACCTCCTGGAGCAGCTGCTTCTGGCTGACGAGCCGGCCGGTGCTGCGGACCAGCACTTCGAGGAGATGCCATTCGGTGGGCGTGAGGCGTACGTCCCGCCCGCCGCGGTTGACCTTCTTCGCGGCGAGGTCGACGGTGAACTCGTCGGTCTCCACGATCACGTCGTCCTCGCCACCCCCGGTGGGCTCGGCCCGGCGGACGGCGGCCCGCAGCCGGGCCAGCAGCTCGTCCATGCCGAAGGGCTTGGTGACGTAGTCGTCGGCGCCCGCGTCCAGCGCCTCGACCTTCTCGTCGGAGGAGTGCCGGGCGGACAGCACCAGGATCGGCACCCGGGTCCAGCCGCGCAGACCGCGGATGACCTCGACGCCGTCCATGTCGGGCAGCCCGAGGTCGAGGACGACGACGTCGGGGTGACGGGCGGCGGCGAGGGCGAGGGCGGTGGCCCCGTCGTGGGCCGCGTCGACCTCGTAGTGGCGGGCCTTGAGGTTGATCACGAGGGCGCGCACGATCTGCGGCTCGTCGTCCACCACGAGTACCCGGGTCATGCGGTCTGCCTTTCGGGTCGTACGTCGGGGCGGACGGGGCCGGGCCCCGCTCCGGCGGCCCGCAGGGTGAGGACCATGGTGAGACCGCCGCCGGGGGTGTCCTCCACCCCCAGGGTGCCGTTCATGGCCTCGGCGAAACCCCGGGCGACCGCGAGGCCCAGACCGACCCCGGCGCCGCGCGGGGCGTCGCCGTACCGCTGGAAGGGCTCGAAGATGCGCTCCTTGGCCGTGTCCGGGACTCCGGGCCCGCGGTCGACCACCCGGACCTCGACCCGGTCCGCCAGGGCGCTCGCGGCCACCAGGACCCTGCTGTCGCGGGGGCTGTACTTGACGGCGTTCTCGACGAGGTTGGCCACCGAGCGCTCCAGCAGGCCGGGGTCGACGGCGACCATCGGGAGGGTCTCCGGCACATCCAGGTCGACGCTGCCCTCGGGCACCCCGCCGAGTGCCATCGGCACCACTTCGTCGAGGTCGATCTCCCTGATCAGCGGGGTGACCGTGCCGGTCTGGAGCCGGGACATGTCCAGCAGGTTCCCGACGAGGTGGTCCAGCCGGTCGGCGCCCTCCTCGATGCCGGCCAGCAGCTCGGCCTCGTCCTCGGGCGACCAGGCCACGTCGTCGGAGCGCAGCGAGGACACCGCCGCCTTGATGCCGGCGAGCGGGGTGCGCAGATCGTGGCTGACGGCCGCCAGGAGCGCCGTGCGGATGCGGTTGCCCTCGGCGAGCTCCTTGGCCTGGTCGGCCTCACGCTGGAGCCGCTGGCGGTCCAGGACGACCGCGGACTGCGCGGCGAAGGCGGCCAGGACGCGCCGGTCCTCGGCGGGCAGCACCCGGCCGGTCAGCGCGAGCGCCATGTGGTCGCCGACGGGGACGTCGACGTCGGCGTCCTCGGGCCGGCTCAGGGCCGGTCCCGCGCCGGCGCGGCCCGCACAGGTCCAGGGGGCCACGTCGTCCTCCCGTTCGAGCAGCGCCGCGGACTCCATGCCGAAGGTCTCCCGGACCCGTTCCAGCAGTTCCTCGAGGCCGGTCTCGCCGCGCAGCACGCTGCCGGCGAGGAACGACAGGATCTCCGACTCGGCCCGCAGCCGGGCCGCCTGGTGGGTGCGGCGGGCCGCGAGGTCGACCACGGAGGCGACCGCGACCGCCACGCACACGAAGATCAGCAGGGCGAGCAGGTTCTTGGGGTCGGCGATCGAGATGCGGTGCAGCGGCGGGGTGAAGAACCAGTTGAGCAGCAGGGAGCCGACGGCGGCGGAGGCGAGCGCCGGACAGAGCCCGCCGATCAGGGCCGCCGCGACCGTCAGGGTCAGGAACAGCAGCATGTCGTTGGCGAGGCCGAGCTCGACGTCGACGTTCGACAGCAGCGCGGTGAGCAGCACGGGTCCGCCGATCGCGGCGAGCCAGCCCCACACGGTCCGCCACCGGCCCAGGCGGGCGCCCCGGGCGACGGGCAGCCCGCGGCCCTTGGCGACCTCGTCGTGCGTGACGATGTGCACGTCGAGGTCGGGCCCTGACTCCCGGGCGACCGTGGCGCCCACGCCGGGCCCGAGGACGTACTGCCAGGTCTTGCGGCGGGACGAGCCGAGGACTATCTGCGTGGCGTTGGCGCCGCGCGCGAAGGCCAGGAGCGCAGCGGGGACGTCGTCGCCGACGACGTGGTGGAAGGTGCCGCCGAGATCCTCCACGAGGGTCCGCTGGAGCGCCAGCTCCTTCGGCGAGCCGGAGGTGAGGCCGTCGCTGCGGGCGACGTAGACCGCCAGCACCTCGCCGCCGGCGCCCTTCTCCGCCAGCCGCACCGCGCGCCGGATCAGGGTGCGCCCCTCGGGGCCGCCGGTGAGTCCGACGACGATCCGCTCCCGGGACCCCCAGATCGCCGACACGTGGTGCTCGGCGCGGTACTGCTGCAGATGGGCGTCGACCCGGTCGGCCACCCACAGCAGGGCGAGCTCGCGCAGCGCGGTGAGGTTGCCGGGGCGGAAGTAGTTGGACAGGGCCGCGTCGACCTTGTCGGGCCGGTAGATGTTGCCGTGCGCCATGCGCCGCCGCAGCGCCTCGGGCGACATGTCGACGAGTTCGATCTGGTCGGCGCGGCGCACCACCTCGTCCGGCACGGTCTCCTGCTGCCGTACCCCGGTGATGGACTCCACGACGTCGCCCAGGGACTCCAGGTGCTGGATGTTGACCGTCGAGATGACGTCGATGCCGGCCGCGAGGAGTTCCTCGACGTCCTGCCAGCGCTTGCTGTTGCGGGAGCCGGGGATGTTGGTGTGGGCCAGTTCGTCCACGAGGGCCACCTGGGGGCGGCGGGCGAGGACGGCGTCGACGTCCATCTCCGTGAAGGTGCCGCCCCGGTACTCCAGCCGCCGGCGCTCCACCTGCTCCAGGCCGTGCAGCAGGACCTCGGTGCGGGGCCGGCCGTGGTGCTCCACGACGGCGACGACGCAGTCCGTGCCCCGCTCGACGCGGCGGTGCGCCTCGGCGAGCATGGCGTAGGTCTTGCCGACGCCAGGTGCCGCACCGAGGTGGATCCGAAGCCTGCCGCGTCCCATGGTCCTCATTGTGTTCCGGTCGAAGGTCCCTGCGCAGCGTCGACCCTACGACCCGCAAGCGCGACAAATGGGACCGGGTGAAGCGGCGGCGGCGTCTTTGACGCAACCCTGACGCCACCGCCGCCCCCCGTGGGGGGTCAGGCCGGGTTGTCTCCGTGGGTGAGGGTCTCCCAGGCGACGAAGAGGTTGTTGGTGCCGGAGGGGCGGTTGCGCTGGTTCAGCGTCTCGGTGTTGGTCATGGCGTGGCCGAGGCGGTTGGCCAGGGCGTTGTGCCCGACCTCGGTGACGGGGCCGAGCCCGAGGTGGAGCGATCCACCGCACAGCCAGCTCGGCACGGCGGTGCCGAGCTCGTACTTGGCCTGGAAGCCGAGCGCGTGCCGCAGCCGCTCGCCGACGTCGGTGCCGTAGAGGTCCTGGCCCTGGATGCGGCTGGTCTCGGCGACGTGGGAGATCGCGGAGATGCCGTATCCGGTGTGGGTGAGGTCGCGGCAGGTCTCCTGGGTGAGACCGGTGACGAAGGTGCCCTGCCCCTGCCAGTAGTCGACGATCTTCTGGCGGGTGTCCAGGTTCTGGCTGGGCACCGTCTTCGGCAGATCACCGTCGGAGGCCAGGTAGACGTACGCGGCGGTGCGGGTGCGGAACTTCGCCATGGCCTTGTCGTACGAGGCCTTGTCCTCCAGGAAGACGGAGATGCCGACGGCGGCCTCCATCATCGACAGCTCCCAGTTCCCGTTGGAGTTCGAGCCGTTGATGATCTCGGGCAGGTAGACGGTGCGCAGCATCGTGGCGAAGCGGCCGGAGTTCGCCCAGCCCCCGCCGTAGGTGTACTTGATGATCTCGGCGGCCCTGGGCCAGGAGGAACCGGCCCATCCGGTCTGGAGGGGCGCGTTGCTGTTCGTGTGGTCCCTGATCACCGCGGACCAGGCGTCCATGAGCTCGATGGCCTTGCGGGCGTGCCGTTCGTCGCGGGTGATGTACCAGGCGAGGGCCTGGGTGTAGGCGGCGATGGCGTCCTCGCGCTCGTCGGTGCAGCCGTTGTTGGGGTTCGAGTACGAGCCGCACTCGACGACGGCACGGGGCTTGGGGGCGCGGTTCAGGTCCGCGTACCTGCTCGCCATCATCCGGTCGAAGGCGCCCTTCCAGGGCTGGGCGCCGGCCTGGACCTGGGAGCGGGCGAAGTCCAACTGGGCCCGGGAGACGGTGACTCCGGGGTGGGCGAAGGTCGTGGGGGCGGCGCCGGCGGGTCGGACGAGGGCGGCGGCGAGCAGGGCGGCGGCGACGGCGAGGAGAGCGGTTCTGCGCATGCGTGGGGGGCCTTCCGTTCTCGTATGTGAACGCGAAGCGCCTTTATGAACAGGCGCGTTGAGCCGAGACGGTAGGTACAGACCAATGAGGCGTCAAGGGTTCACGCATGAGAAAGGGCCGCACCTCGGCGGGGTACGGCCCTGGATCGATCCACGACTCAGCGGACCTCGGTGATCTCCGGTCCGCGCTGGAGCTGGCCCATGCCGCCGGAGAAACGTGAACCCGCCTCCTCCTGCTGGACCCCTTCGGGGACCATCTGCGCGTCGTCGGGCAGCTTGAGGACGATCGGGTCGCGCGGGGCCATCGGGCCCTCACCACGGACCACGACCGTGTCCCGGAAGATCTGCTCGAGCAGGCCGGCCGCCTGCGGCTGCACCGCGCCCTGCCCCGAGATCACCCCGCGCAGGAACCAGCGGGGGCCGTCCACACCGACGAACCGCACGACCTGGAAACCACCCGTGCCGTCCGGCAGCTGCACCGGCACCTGGGCCCGCAGCTCCCAGCCGAGCGGACCCTCGACCTCGTCGACGATGCCACCCTGCTGGGTGATGCCCGAGCCGATCTCCTCGCGCACCTCGCCCCAGATGCCCTCGCGCTTGGGGGCGGCGAAGGCCTGCAGCTGGATGGCGCTGTCGCGCAGCACGACGGTCGCCGCGACGATGGCGTCGCCCGCGACCTCCACCCGCAGCTCCATGCCGTCGACACCCGGTACGAACAGGCCGCCCAGGTCCACCCGGCCCTCGCCGGGGTCCCGCACCTCGGAGCTGTCCCACGGCCCGTCGGGACGCGGTCCCGGCTCGAGCCGTACGCGCTCGCGCGTGCCGTCGTCGTCCGCCTCAGTGTCGATGTCGACGACCTGCTCGGGCTCGCCGGCCGCGTCCTCGGCGGCACCCTTCTTCTTGCGACGTCCGAACACGTCACTGTCCTTCCCGGTCGGATACGACCGAAGCGTATCGATTCCCACCCGTAGCGCCGCCAACGGCGGCCCCATCGCCTGTATCGCTTGTGGCGCTTTCGCCGCCCACCTCGGCATGACCGCCGGTGGACCCGAAGCCCCCCTCGGCCCGTGCCGAATCGGGAAGCTCCGCCACCTCCTGGAAGCGAACCCTCTCGACCTGCTGGACAACCAGTTGGGCAATCCGGTCGAAGCGCTCGAACCGCACGGACTCGCGCGGGTCGAGATTCACCACGATCACCTTGATCTCCCCACGGTACCCGGCATCAACCGTCCCCGGGGCATTCACGAGGGCGACACCGAGGCGGGCGGCGAGCCCGGAGCGGGGGTGCACGAACGCCGCGTACCCCTCGGGCAGGGCGATGGACACCCCGGTGGGCAGCACGGCCCGCTCCCCCGGCTTCAGCTCGCGGCTCTCCGTGGTCCGCAGGTCGGCGCCGGCGTCCCCGGGGTGCGCATACGCCGGAAGCGGCACGTCCGGATCGACGCGCCGAATGAGGACGTCCAGGGGAGCGCGGCTCACGGGTTCACCTCGAAGGCGCGGGCCCGGCGCACCTGGTCCGGGTCGTTCATCGCGGCCCGGATCTCCTCCGGGCGCCCGTTGTCGATGAAGTGGTCGACCTTCACCTCGACGAAGAGGGCGTCGGCGCGGACCGCCACGGGGCCGTCGGGCCCGCCGATCCGCCCGGTGGCGGTGGAGTAGATCTTGCGGCCGGCGACCGCCGTCACCTCCGCCTCCAGATGCAGGACGGTGCCGACCGGGACGGGCCGCACGAAGTCGGTCTCCAGGCGTCCGGTCACCGCGATCGTGCGCAGCAGCCAGTTCAGCGAGCCGAGGGTCTCGTCGAGGGCGGTGGCGAGCACGCCGCCGTGCGCGAGGCCGGGGGCGCCCTGGTGGGCGGGCTGCACGGTGAACTCGGCGGTGATGCTGACGCCGTCCCCGGCCCGTGCCTCCAGGTGCAGCCCGTGGGGCTGCTCGGCGCCGCAGCCGAAACACTCGCCGTAGTGCGAGCCCAGGAGCTCGCCGGGCGCGGGAGCCTCCGGGTGCCGGACGGGTTTCACGGCGTCGGCCGGAGGCTGAAGAGCTGGGGAAGTACCTCTCACGAGCGCAGACCTTACCCGCGCGTCGGCCGAGTCCCGACACCGTGCCAAGCTTGGATCCATGCAGCTCTCCGCCACCCCGTACGAAGAACGTCTCACCGCCCCGCGCTCCTGGTGGCTGGTCTCGTTCCTGGTGGGGCTCTCGCTGGCCCTGATCCTGCTGCCGTTCGGCACCCTGCCGATGCTGGTCGGCCTGGTCGGCGGCACCGCCGCGGCGGCGGTCGTCGCCAGTTCCTACGGCTCGGCCCGCATCCGTGTGGTGGGCGACTCGCTGATCGCGGGCGACGCACGGATCCCGGTGCGGGCGCTGGGCGAGGCGCAGATCCTGGACCGCGAGGAGGCGCGCGCCTGGCGGACGTACAAGGCCGACACCCGCGCCTTCCTGCTGCTGCGGGCCTACATCCCGACGGCCCTGCGCGTGGAGGTCACCGACCCCGAGGACCCGACGCCGTACCTGTACCTGTCGACGCGGGAGCCGGAGCGGCTGGCGGACGCGATCCGGGCGGCCCGGGCCGCGGCCTAGATTTTGCCTCCGGCAGGGCGGAACTTTGACCGGCCGGTGACGGCCCGGCCGCGGCGGGGCCTCAGCCCTCGCCGCCCAGCCCCTTGTGGCCGTGCCCGGGCAGGATCTCGTCCAGGTCCAGGGGCTCCGCCGGGCGCTCCAGCGGCGGCAGCTGCGGCAGGTCCTCCCAGGGCACCTGCACCTTGCGCAGGTCGGCGCGGACGCGCGCCGCGAGTCTCCTGGTGTCCCGGCGGTTCATGACCGCGCCCACGGCGGCGCCGACCATGAAGGGCATCAGGTTCGGCAGGTTGCGCACCATGCGCTTCATGATCTGCTGACGCAGTTCGCGTTTCATCTGCCCGCCCAGCGCCGCGTTGATCGTGACGGGCTTGAGGGGGTCGATGCCGCGTTCCTCGGTCCACGAGGACAGATAGGCGGTGCTGCGCTCGCGGAGGTTTCCGGGCGGGCGTACGCCGTACACCTCGTGCAGTTCGGCGATCAGCTTCAGCTCGATCGCGGCCACGCCGGTGATCTCGGCGGCCAGTTCGGTGGGCATCGCGGGCGGTACCGGGAGCATCGCCGCGGCACCGACGCCCGCCCCGACCGTGGAACTGGCGTTCGCGGCGCCCGCCACGAGCTTGTCCGCGATCTCCTCCGGCCCGACGTCCGGGAACTGGCGGCGCAGCGTCGCGAGGTCGCGTACGGGGATGCGCGGGGCGTACTCGATGAGGCGGTCGGCGAGGTAGCCGAGGCCGGCTCTGGCGCGGCTGCCGCCCTTGCGGACGCCTTGCGTGGCCCTCTCCCGCACCACCGCCGCCCGGCGCCGGGTCGCGGGAGCCCGCACCGGGGCGGGCACGGCCACGGCGGATGCCGGATCGAGCGAGGCTCCCTCGTCGGGTGAGCCCCGCTCGCCGTCACGCGCGCCGTGCGGACCGTCGGACGGCCCGGGGTCCGCTCCCCGCAGGAAGCGGCGCTTCCGAGGAGGGGTCGAGCCGGTCATGCCCGACCCGTCCTCAGTCGCAGTCGCGGCAGATCGGCTGGCCGTTCTTCTCGCGGGCCAGCTGGCTGCGGTGGTGCACCAGGAAGCAGCTCATGCAGGTGAACTCGTCCTGCTGCTTGGGCAGCACCCGGACGGCCAGCTCTTCGTTCGAGAGGTCCGCGCCGGGCAGCTCCAGGCCTTCTGCGGCCTCGAACTCGTCGACGTCCACTGCGGAGGTCGACTTGTCGTTACGCCTGGCCTTGAGCTCTTCCAGGCTGTCCGAATCGACGTCGTCGTCGGTCTTGCGTGGGGTGTCGTAATCCGTTGCCATGTCGCTCTCCCCCTCTGGGTGTCTGCGGTGTCTCCAGCGCACTAACGCGTGAGAGGCCGGACTTGTGCCCGACCTGAGGCGGAGATTTTGCCTCACATCAAGGTCTGTTACTCAATCGACACCCAACCGGACTCCTCAAGAGTGATCGGCTTGGATGGCGAACGGGACCGTACACGGTCCGAATGCCGCAGATCAAAGGCATCTCACCGTGTACTTCCCGTGATCAGGACCCCTGAAAACCCGGATTTTCCCGGCTTTCCGACCGGTCATGCGATCACGGACAGTAGATGGCTCGAAAACCGTCCTTGTGATCGATCACACACGGGTTCCCCTCTGGGGCGGTGTGAAAATTCCGCGCAAAGCGAACAAGCCCTCGGAGTGCCGTGTGTCGGGCTGTGTCGGTGCACATGCTCTCAGACCGGGAACGTCACCCGCATCACGAGACCACCTCCCTCGCGCGGCTCCGCCGAGATGTGCCCGCCGTGGGCCCGGGCCACGGACCGCACGATGGACAGTCCGAGACCCACGCCCTTGTCGCTGCCGGTGCGCTCGGTGCGCAGCCGCCGGAAGGGCTCGAAGAGGTTGTCGATCTCGTACGCCGGCACCACCGGCCCCGTGTTCGTCACGACGAGCACCGCCTGCCCGTGCCGGACGTCGGTGGTGACCTCCACCCAGCCGCCCTCCGGCACGTTGTACCGGACGGCGTTCTGCACCAGGTTCAGCGCGATCCGCTCCAGCAGCACGCCGTTGCCCTGTATCACCGCGGGTTTCCGCTCGCCGCGGATCGTCACGCCCTTGGCCTCGGCCTCCGCGCGGACCTGGTCGACGGCCTGCTCGGCCACCTCCGCGAGGTCCACCGGCTTGCGCTCGATGATCTGGTTGTCGCTGCGGGCGAGCAGCAGCAGGCCCTCCACGAGCTGTTCGCTGCGCTCGTTGGTGGCCAGCAGCGTCTTGCCGAGCTGCTGGAGCTCCACGGGAGCGCCCGGATCGGAGAGGTGGACCTCCAGAAGGGTCCGGTTGATCGCGAGCGGGGTGCGCAGCTCGTGCGAGGCGTTGCCGACGAAGCGCTGCTGGGCCGTGAAGGCCCGCTGGAGCCTCTCCAGCATCTCGTCGAAGGTGTCGGCCAGCTCCTTGAGCTCGTCGTCCGGTCCGTCCAGCTCGATACGGCGGGACAGGTCCGAGCCGGCCACCGCGCGCGCGGTGCGGGTGATCCGGCCGAGCGGCGAGAGCACACGGCCGGCCATGGCGTAGCCGAACGCGAAGGCGATCACGGCGAGGCCGAGCAGGGCCAGCAGCGAGCGGCTGAGGAGGTTGTCCAGGGCGGCCTTGCGCTCGTGGTCCATGCACGCGCTGATCGCGTCGTTGAACTCGGCCAGCGACAGGTCGCTGGTGGCGATCCCCGGGCAGTTGTTGCTGGTGACCTTGAGGCTCTGGAACTGGACGATCTTGAACAGCGGTTCGTTGCCCGAGCGCAGCGCCTGGGCGGCCAGCAGATAGATGATCGACAGCAGCAGGATGCCGGCGATCAGGAACATGCCGCCGTACAGCAGGGTGAGCCGTATGCGGATCGTCGGGCGCAGCCACGGGAAGGGCTGGTCCGGCTTGCGCGGGTCCCAGGTCGGTTTGGGCGGCGTGGCGGGCGGTGCGGGTGTCGCTGCCATCGCGGGTCAGATCCGGTAGCCGGAGCCGGGCACGGTGACGATCACCGGCGGCTCACCGAGCTTGCGGCGCAGGGTCATGACGGTCACCCGCACCACGTTCGTGAACGGGTCGGTGTTCTCGTCCCACGCCTTCTCCAGCAGTTGCTCGGCGGAGACGACGGCTCCCTCGCTGCGCATCAGCACCTCCAGGACGGCGAACTCCTTCGGGGCGAGCTGCACCTCCTTGCCGTCGCGGAAGACCTCGCGGCGGTTGGGGTCCAGCTTGATGCCGGCGCGCTCCAGGACGGGCGGCAGCGGCACGCTGGTGCGGCGGCCGAGGGCCCGGACGCGCGCGATCAGCTCGCTGAAGGCGAAGGGCTTGGGAAGGTAGTCGTCGGCGCCGATCTCCAGGCCCTCGACCCGGTCGCTGACGTCGCCGGAGGCCGTGAGCATCAGCACGCGCGTGGGCATGCCGAGTTCGACGATCTTGCGGCAGACGTCGTCGCCGTGCACCAGGGGGAGGTCGCGGTCGAGGACGACCACGTCGTAGTCGTTGACGCCGATGCGCTCCAGGGCGGCCGCACCGTCGTACACGACGTCGACGGCCATGGCCTCCCGGCGCAGTCCGGTGGCCACCGCATCGGCGAGCAGCTGCTCGTCCTCGACGACGAGTACGCGCACGTCGCTTGTCCTTCCTGTGTCCACCCGCGTAGCGCGTCAGGGCGCGCGCGGGCAGGGGTGTGAGTGGTCGGGTCCGTGGGCCTCCATCCTGCCCTTTTCGGCCATAAGTCGGCGGTAAGACGGGTGAGAGGGCCTCTGACGGGCGGGAATTCCGGGGGACGGGCCGCGGGCCCAGGAATGCCGATTATTTCGCGCGGGTTGAGGTTTCCGACGAAGACGGTGGGGGGAGGACGGCAGGTACACCCCGCGATCACGCTCTGCTTGTGCCGCACCACGTGCGGTACAGGATGATCCGCTTCCGCAGAGTGGTGGTGGGTGTCCGGCACCGTCGCCGCCCGGCTCGGGCAGCGCTGGGCATCCACTGGAGACGTGATCGCCCCTTCCGACGGCACACCCCCGTGCCACCGACCCACGACCCAGGACGAGGGGGCGCAGCATGGACGCTTTCACCGCAGGACTTCTGCAGCGCATAAAGGCGACCGAGTCCGACCTGACGCGGGCTCGCGACGAGGGCGACGACTTCCTCGTCGAGGTTGAGCAGGGAGAGCTCGACGACCTGCGCCGCCTCGCGGCCGAGCATGGCGTGGAGGTCGGCGCGACCGCCGTCTGACCGCCTCAGCAGGCACGAGGGCCCCGGTGAATCCAGCACCGGGGCCCTCGTGCGCGTGGGGACCGGCGCATCAGTCGTGCCAGGCGCCGAACTCCTCAAGGAGTCGCTGGAGGGGTTCGAAGACGCCGGGGGTGGCCGCCACCGTCAGCTCGCGTGAGGGGCGCTCACCGGGGCGGCCACCGGTCACCGCGCCCGCCTCCCGGGCGATGAGGTCGCCCGCCGCGACGTCCCAGGCGTTCAGCCCGCGCTCGTAGTAGCCGTCCAGGCGGCCCGCGGCGAGGTCGCACAGGTCGATCGCGGCCGAGCCCGAGCGCCGGATGTCCCGCAGCAGCGGGATCAGCCGCCGGGCCACCTCGGCCTGGTGGGCCCGGACCTCGCTCACGTAGTTGAAGCCGGTCGACACCAGGGCCTGGTCGAGGGGGGCCGTGGGACGGCAGGTGAGCCGGCGCTCGCCCTCCCACGGGCCGGTCGCCCACGCTCCGCCGCCGCGCACCGCGTGACAGGTCTCGCCGCGCATCGGCGCCGCGACCACCCCGGCGACCGTCTCGCCGTCCTGCTCGGCCGCGATGGAGACCGACCAGGTCGGCAGGCCGTAGAGGTAGTTGACCGTGCCGTCCAGGGGGTCGATCACCCAGCGGATCCCGCTGGTGCCCTCGGTGGCGGCGCCCTCCTCGCCGAGGAAGCCGTCCTGCGGGCGGCGGCCGGAGATCACGTCGGTGATCAGTTTCTCCGCCGCGATGTCCATCTCGGTGACCACGTCGATCGGGCTGGACTTGGTCGCCGCGACGGCGAGGTCGGCCGGGCGCCCGTCGCGCAGCAGGTCACCGGCGCGGCGGGCGGCCTCGCGGGCCAGGGCGAGCAGATCCGAGGGCTGGGCGTCGCTCACGGGGCTCCTCATGCGTAGGGGCTGTCGGCACCGGCCGCCGCGGGCCTGGGGGCGCGGGCCGGGCAGCAGCCGACCGGGCACACCTGGTGGCTCGGGCCGAGGGCGCCGAGGGCGCAGGGCCTGACCTCCTCGCCCCGCTCGACGGCGGCCCGCTCCAGGACGAGGTCGCGGACGGCGGCGGCGAAGCGCGGGTCGTCGCCGACGGTGGCCGAACGCCGCATCGGCAGTCCCAGCTCCTCCGCCTTGGCCCTGGCCTCGGTGTCGAGGTCGTAGAGGACCTCCATGTGGTCGGAGACGAAGCCGATGGGCGCGATCACGACCGCGGGGACGCCGGCCGCGTGCCGCTCCTCCAGGTGGTCGCAGATGTCGGGCTCCAGCCACGGGATGTGCGGCGCGCCGGAGCGGGACTGGTAGACGAGCTGCCAGGGGTGGTCACGGCCGGTGCGCTCGCGGACCGCCTCGGCGATCGTGCGGGCCGCGTCCAGGTGCTGGGTGACGTACGCGCCCCCGTCGCCGTGGGCCTCGACCGGGCCGGAGGTGTCCGCCGCGGAGAGCGGGATCGAGTGGGTCGAGAAGGCGATGTGGGCGCCCTCCCGGACCTCCTCGGGCAGGTCGGCGAGGGACGCGACCACGCCGTCGATCATGGGCTCCAGGAAGCCGGGGTGGTTGAAGTAGTGCCGCAGCTTGTCGATCCGCGGGAGCTCCACGCCCTCCGTCTCCAGCGCGGCCAGCGCGTCGGCGAGGTTCTCGCGGTACTGGCGGCAGCCCGAGTAGGAGGCGTAGGCGCTGGTGGTGAGGACCAGGACGCGGCGGCGGCCGTCGGCAGCCATCTCGCGCAGGGTGTCCGTCAGGTACGGGGCCCAGTTGCGGTTGCCCCAGTAGACCGGCAGGTCCAGTCCGTGGTCGGCGAAGTCCTTGCGCAGGGCGGTCAGCAGGGCGCGGTTCTGGGCGTTGATGGGGCTCACGCCGCCGAACCCGAAGTAGTGCTCGCCGACCTCCTTCAGGCGTTCCCTGGGGATACCCCGGCCGCGGGTGACGTTCTCCAGGAACGGGATCACGTCGTCCGGGCCCTCGGGGCCGCCGAAGGAGAGCAGGAGCAGGGCGTCGTAGGGGCTGGCATCACGCGGATCTGGCATGGGTCGATCCTGTCATCCGGTACGGACAGCCGGGCAGCCGACCGGGTTCCCGGCTGTGCCGGACGGGTGCGTTAGGGTCACCTGACTCGTACGCTGCTCCGACCGTTCGCACAGCTCATCGAGGCTTTCCGTCCGCCGAGCCGCCCTTGTCCGCCGCTCCCCCTCCCGGAGTCCGCCGTGCCCAGCCCCTACCGCGCCCTGTTCGCCGCCCCCGGCAGCAAGCGCTTCACCACCGCGGGCCTCCTCGGGCGGATGCCGCTGTCGATGATGGGCATCGGCGTGGTCACGATGGTGTCGCAGCTCACCGGGCGCTACGGCCTGGCCGGCGCCCTGTCGGCGACCATCGCGCTCTCCGCAGCCGTGGCCGGCCCCCAGATCTCCCGGCTGGTCGACCGGTACGGGCAGCGGCGGGTGCTGCGCCCGGCCACGCTGCTCTCGCTCGCCGCGGCGGCCCTGCTGCTGCTCGCCGCCCATTTCGCGTGGCCGGACCAGGTGCTGTTCGCGGCCTGCGTCGGCATCGGCTGCGTGCCCAGCGTCGGGGCGATGGTCCGGGCCCGCTGGGCCGCGCTGTACGGGGGGACGGAGAAGCTGCACACCGCGTACTCGTTCGAGTCGGTGATCGACGAGGTGTGCTTCATCTTCGGGCCGATCATCTCCATCGGGCTGTCCACGGCGTGGTTCCCGGAGGCCGGGCCGCTGCTGGCCGCCTGCTTCCTGGCCGTCGGCGTCTTCTGGCTGACCGCGCAGCGGGCCACCGAGCCCGCTCCGCACCCCCGGGAGCGCCAGGGCGGCCGCACCGCCCTCGCCGCGCCGGGACTGCAGGTGCTCGTGGCCACGTTCGTGGCGACGGGCGCGGTCTTCGGCGCCGTCGACGTGGTCACCGTCGCCTTCGCCGAGGAGCAGGGGCACAAGGCCGCGGCGAGCGTGGTGCTCGCGCTGTACGCCGCCGGTTCCTGCGCGGCGGGCCTGGTCTTCGGGCTGCTGCGCTTCACGGGGGCGCCCGAACCTCGCTGGCTGCTGGGCATATGCGCGATGGCCGTGAGTATGATCCCCCTCCTACTGGTCGGGAACCTGCCGTTTCTGGCCGTGGCGCTGTTCGTCGCCGGCATGGCCGTCGCTCCCACGATGATCACCACCATGTCGCTGATCGAGCAGCACGTACCACGCGCGCAACTGACCGAGGGCATGACCTGGGTGAGCACCGGGCTCGCGGTCGGCGTCGCGCTCGGCTCGTCCGTGGCCGGCTGGGTGATCGACGCCGCCGGAGCGGACGCCGGGTACGTGGTCCCGGCGGTGTCCGGGGCCGCCGCGGTCGCGGTCGGTTTCCTGGGGTACCGCCGGCTCAGCAGGCCGGCGCCACGTCGGGGAGGCACCGTTGGGCAGCACGGCGAGCGCGAAGAACGGCACGTGGCGTAACTGGGGCGGCAACGTGGCGGCGCGCCCCTCGCGGGAGGTCGCTCCGGCGTCGGTGGAGGAGCTGGTCGGGGCGATACGCCGGGCCGCCGAGGACGGCCTGAAGGTGAAGGCGGTCGGCAGCGGCCACTCCTTCACGTCCATCGCGGCCACCGACGGCGTGCTGGTGCGCCCGCACCTGCTGACCGGCATCCGCAGGATCGACCGGGAGGCCATGACGGTCACGGTGGAGGCCGGCACCCCCTTGAGGCGGCTCAACATGGCGCTGGCGCGCGAGGGGCTGTCCCTCGCCAACATGGGCGACATCATGGAGCAGACGGTCTCCGGCGCCACCAGCACCGGAACCCACGGCACCGGCCGCGAGTCGGGGTCGATCGCGGCCCAGATCAGGGGCCTGGAGCTGGTCACGGCGGACGGCTCGGTCCTCAACTGCTCCGCGCGGGAGAACCCGGAGGTCTTCGCGGCGGCCCGGATCGGCCTGGGCGCGCTCGGGGTCGTCACCGCGATCACGTTCGCGGTGGAGCCGATATTCCTGCTCCAGGCCCGCGAGGAACCGATGCCGTTCGGCCGGGTGCTCGCCGAGTTCGACCAACTCTGGGCCGAGAACGAGCACTTCGAGTTCTACTGGTTCCCCCACACCGGGAACACCAACACCAAGCGCAACAACCGCAGCGCGGGTCCCGAGCAGCCGGTGTCCCGGCTGAAGGGCTGGTTCGAGGACGAGTTCCTCTCCAACGGCGTCTTCCAGGTCGCCCAGTGGGCGGGCCGCGCGGCACCCGCCGCGATCCCGGCGATCGCCCGGATCTCCAGCACGGCCCTGTCGGCGCGGACCTACACGGACGTCCCCTACAAGGTCTTCACATCGCCGCGCCGGGTCCGCTTCGTGGAGATGGAGTACGCCGTCCCGCGCGCGGCCGTCGTGGACACGCTGCGCGAACTGAAGGCCATGGTCGACGGGTCGGGGCTCCGGATCAGCTTCCCCGTCGAGGTGCGCACGGCCCCCGCCGACGACATCACGCTCTCCACCGCGTCCGGCCGCGACAGCGCGTACATCGCGGTCCACATGGCCAAGGGCACCCCGTACCAGCGGTACTTCACCGCCGCCGAGCGCATCTTCACCGGACACGAGGGGCGTCCGCACTGGGGCAAGGTGCACACGCGGGACGCCGAGTACTTCGCGAAGGTCTACCCGCGCTTCGGCGAGTTCACCGCGCTGCGGGACCGGCTGGACCCCGGCCGCCTCTTCCAGAACGACTACCTGCGACGGGTTTTGGGGGCCTGACCGGGGGCAACCTCACCACCGGAAACCATTCGCTCCGTTTCTGCGCATTGCGTGAAGTACGCCACGTCCAAGATCGTCGAACCGCTCAACGGACGGCCGAGTCACGCTTCTTGCCAGAACTTGGGCGGCGTGCCAATCCACGCACGTGGCCCAAATGGAGTACTGTTGCGAACCCTGGGTCCGGTCTCCCGCCTGGGCGTCCGTGGCCTTCAAGGACCACCGGGAGGGGCTAGTTGCACAGGGTGACGGAGTTGGTCACTTAGCGTTGCGAATAGGTAACCGTGCCATAACGGCGATCCAGGGCTCACGCCCGACACGCCGGGCAACTCGGCAAGGTTGTGGCAGGCTGCACCCGGGCAGGCCACACTCGACTAGCGGAAGCAGCGACGCACGTGACGTCGGCAGGCACCACCCGGGAGGTCCCCATGCCCGAACTGCGTGTCGTGGCCGTCTCCAATGACGGCACACGGCTGGTGCTGAAGGCTGCCGACGCGACGGAGTACACCCTTCCGATCGACGAACGCCTGCGCGCCGCCGTGCGCGGCGACCGTCCCCGCCTCGGCCAGATCGAGATCGAGGTGGAGAGCCATCTCCGCCCCCGCGACATCCAGGCGCGTATACGAGCCGGTGCGACCGCGGAAGAGGTCGCCCAGCTCGCCGGCATCCCCGTCGACCGTGTGCGGCGCTTCGAGGGCCCCGTGCTCGCCGAGCGCGCCTTCATGGCCGAGCGCGCCCGCAAGACGCCCGTCCGCCGCCCCGGTGAGAACGCGGCGGGGCCGCAGCTCGGCGAGGCCGTCCAGGAGCGGCTGCTGCTGCGCGGCGCCGACAAGGACACCGTGCAGTGGGACTCCTGGCGCCGCGACGACGGCACCTGGGAAGTGCTGCTGGTCTACATGGTGGCCGGCGAACCGCACTCGGCGAGCTGGACGTACGACGCGCCCCGGCGGCTCGTCCAGGCGGTCGACGACGAGGCGCGCTCGCTGATCGGCGAGTCCGACGACCTCGCCGCGCCCGAGCCGAGCTTCCCGTTCGTGCCGCGGATCGCCCGGCTGCCGCGTGAGCGTCCGGAGCGTTCGCTGGAGCGCGCGCTGGAGCGGCCGAGTCTGCCCGCGCAGGCGTCCGAGCCGGCCGAGGAGATGACGGAGGAACGGGACTCGCTCACCAGCCTGCTGGAGGCGGTGCCGAGTTTCCGCGGCGACCTGGTGGTCCCGGAGCGGCCCACCGAGCCCGACCTGGAGGAGCCCGCGGTCGAGCCGGCCGCCGAGGAGCCCCCGGCGCCCGCCGCGTCGGCCGGATCGGCGTACGCGGACGTCCTCATGCCGCGTTCGGTCGGCAGCCATCGCGACCGGCTCATCGGCGCCACGGACCGTCAGGCCGAGGCGGACGGTGTCCGCCCGGGCCGTCGGGCCGCCGTGCCGAGCTGGGACGAGATCGTGTTCGGCACACGGAGGAAGAAGCAGGAGTAGCCAGGGGACCCGTTCGCTCGTCGAACGCCCCTGAGCGAGGGCCGCGTCGGACGGACGCGGCCCTCGCTCATGCCGGAGCGGCGTGCCGCTACTGCGGGTCCGGTCCCACGGCCACCGGTCGCGCCGGGTCGGCCGACCACTCCGACCACGAACCCACGTACAGGGCCGCGGGAACGCCGGCCACCGCGAGCGCCAGCGCCTCGTGGGCCGCCGACACGCCCGAGCCGCAGTACACGCCGACGTCCGTGCCTTCGACGGCGCCCAGTTCCTTGAAACGGGCGGCGAGTTCACCGGCGGGCAGGAACCGACCGTCCGGGCCGACGTTGTCGTTCGTCGGGGCGGACACGGCACCCGGGATGTGCCCGCCGACCGGGTCGATCGGCTCGACCTCGCCGCGGTACCGCTCCCCCGCCCGCGCGTCCAGCAGCAGACCGGACCGCGCGAGCGCCGCGGCGCCGTCCGCGTCGAGCAGCCCCGTCGCCGACGGTACCGGCTCGAAGTCGCCCTCCGCCGGAGCCGGTACGGCCGTCTCCAGCGGCCCCTGCCAGGCCGGCAGCCCGCCGTCCAGGACCCGCACGTCCGGATGCCCCGTCCAGCGCAGGAGCCACCAGGCGCGGGCCGCTCCCCAGCCCTGCCCGCCGTCGTACACCACCACGGGACGCGTCGAGGACACACCCGCCCGCCGCATCGCCCTGCCGAATTCGGCCAGATCCGGTAGCGGATGACGCCCGCGCGGACCGGGCTCGGACGCCAACTCCCGGTCCAGGTCGACGTAGACCGCACCGGGGATGTGCCCGGACGCGTGCGCGGCGCGGCCGTCGAACGGCGGTTCACCGGACGCCGTGGGGAGCGTCAACTGCCAGCGGACGTCGAGCAGCACCGGCGGGTCGTCGCCCGCCAGGGCCGTGGCCAGTTCTGATGCGGAGATGATGGCGTTCATGGTCCCCATCCTCGCGCACAGGGTGGCCGCGACGGCTCACGCCGGTTAATCTGCCCGCCGGACAGGCCCGATCACGAGGCGTACGGGATCGGGCACAAGCTGTACAGCCGATCGACATCCGTCGTCCCTCGCACGGGAATGGGCGGTATCCAGCGCACCGGGCGCCCTCGAGCGCCGGCCGCCGTGCGGCGGCGCGCCCGCGACAGGCGCGGCCAGGGTGGTGCGAGCATCGGCTCGGGGGTCCGGACAGCGGAAGCGACACGGCCGGCGCCAGCGGCCGGGGAGAGAGTGACGATGACCGAGGCACGGGGGTCGGCCGGCCCGAACGGCGCGAGGCACGCCCGGCACGCGCCCGGCGCACCCTGCTGGGTGAGCCTGATGGTGCACGCGCTGGACGCCACTCAGGAGTTCTACGGAGCGTTGTTCGGCTGGGAGTTCCAGCCCGGTCCCCGGCAACTCGGGCCCTATGTGCGCGCGTTGCTCGACGGGCGCGAGGTGGCCGGAATCGGCCAGTTACCGCCCGACCGTCATCTCCCCGTCGCCTGGACTCCGTACCTCGCCTCGCCCGACGTCGACGCGACCGCGGAGACGGTTCGGCTGTGCGGCGGCACGGTCGGGGTGGGGCCGCTGGACGCCGACGAAGCCGGCCGTTTGGCGATCTGCTCCGACCCCGCCGGCGCCGTCTTCGGCATCTGGCAGGCCGCCGCCCACCTCGGCACGGCCGTCTCCGGCGTGCCCGGCGCCCCCGCCTGGAACGAACTGCGGACCTTCGAGTCCGAGAACGTCTCCAAGTTCTACGCCACGGTGTTCGGTTACGAGGAGGAGGTGACCCGAGCCGACGGCCTCGACCACGTCACCCTGCGCGTCGAAGGCCGCCCCGTCGCGGACATCCACGGCCTCGGCACCGCGCTCCCCCGGGACCGGGGCCCCCACTGGCTGACGTACTTCACCGTGCCGGACACCGACGCGGCGGTGGACCGGGTCGTCACGCTCGGGGGGCAGTCGCTGATCGCGTCCCACGACACGGCACACGGCCGGGTCGCCACGGTGGCCGACCCGGAGGGGGCGCGGTTCGCGCTGGTGCGAAAGGCGCGTTGACGTGCCGGGCTCTGGGCGGAGCCGGGTGAAGTCGACGTCCAGGCGGTGGGCCGCGGACGCCGCCGGCCGACCGGATCGTCCGCCGCACGGTCGCTGCCCGGGTGGCGGGCGCCTGCGGCGACGGCACTCGTGGGCACCGGGGCCGCCTCAGACGACGTCGAACTCGTTGCCCTCGGGGTCCTGCATGGCGACCGCGTAGAACCCGCTGTCCGGCTCGTCCTTGATCCGCAGCACGGTGGCACCGGCCTTCGCCAGCCGCTCCACCGTGGCCTTGACCCGCTGGGTGCGGACATCGGGCGGGACGTCACGGCCCCCACCGACCTTCAGGTCGAAATGCCACCGGTTCTTGACGGCCTTCGGCTCCGGGACCTGCTGGAACCACACCCTCGGCCCCCGCCCCGCCGGATCGACGATCGACTCGGGAACGTCCCCGGCGCCGTCCGGCAGTTCGGCCTCGGACACGCCCATCGCCGCCCAGTAGGCACGCCAGGACGCGTAGCCGTCCGGCGGAGGCTCCGGCACATAGCCCAGAGCCTCGGCCCAGAAGGCCACCATCCTCTGCGGATCGGCGCAGTCGATCGTCAGCTGCACGGTCATCTCCATCCCCGGAGCATCCCAGGCAGGTCTGACAACGGGCAGGTCTGACAACGGGCCGTCGCCCCTGTCAGGCGCTCCCAGGCCGGGGCGCCCCGGTACGGCCGGCGTAGGTGACGCGGGCGGCCTCGATGTCATCCAGGTGCCGGGTGCTCCCTCCGGCGGCGGTGCGGCGGCGTGATGGTGGCGGGCCACGTATGCCGCCACCGCCTCGCGAGCCCCATCCGGGGACGCCGAGGTCCAAGAGGTCGAGCGGCGGGGCGACTTGCTCTCGTCGTCAGGTCGTCGTGACCGGCAACACGTCCGGTGACAGCACTGCCGCCCGGGCCGTCGCCGCCGTCATACGGCGGCGGTGGTGGCGGCGGCACAGGACCTCGTAGCCGATGGTGTCGGACTGGTCGACGTCGCCGACGACGACCTGGGCGCCCTCGACCACCATCTCGCCGCCTATCGTGCGGGCGTTGTGGGTGGCGCGGGCGCCGCACCAGCACAGGGCCTCGACCTGGAGGACCTCGACACGGTCGGCCAGTTCCACCAGGCGCTGTGAGCCGGGGAAGAGCTTCGAGCGGAAGTCGGTGGTGATGCCGAAGGCGAAGACGTCGAGGCTCAGGTCGTCGACGACGCGGGCGAGTTGGTCGATCTGTTCCGGGGCGAGGAACTGCGCCTCGTCGGCGATGACGTAGTCGGCGCGGCCGCCGCGGGAGAGGTGGTCCACCACATAGGCGTACAGGTCGGCGCCGTCCTCGACCTCCACCGCGTCGGTGACCAGGCCGAGCCGGGAGGACAGCTTGCCCTCGCCCGCGCGGTCGTCGCGCGTGAAGATGATGCCGGCCAGGCCACGCGCCGAACGGTTGTGCTCGATCTGGAGAGCCAGCGTCGACTTCCCGCAGTCCATGGTTCCGGAGAAGAACACCAGCTCGGGCATGTGGGGTCGAGCGCCTTTCGGTGAGGGTCAGGGGGAACGGGGGAGGTGGGGGGGTGGGGGCGTCAGGAGCGTACTTCGAGCAACGGGACCAGTTGCTCGGCGGGGGTCATCGAGCCGTGGTTGCCGACCATGGCCGACTCCTTCGGTTCCCGTTCGGAGGCGATGATCAGGACGTCGTCCCGCGCGGCCGCGATCACGTCGCCGAGACGGCCGTACACGCGCTCGTCGATGTGCGGGCCGAACCAGCCCGCCTCGATCGCCTCGTCCCGCGACGCCACCCAGAACTGCTCGCCCAGCACCTCGCGCCAGCAGGTCAGGACGTCCTGTGCGGCACCGGGCACCGCGTACACGTGCCGGGCCCGGCCCTCGCCGCCCAGCAGAGCGACGCCGGCGCGCAGCTCCCAGTCCTCGTCGAAGTCGATGCGGTGCTCTTCGTCGAAGGGCACGTCGATCATGCCGTGGTCGGCGGTGACGTAGAGGGCGCTGCGCGGCGGGAGCTGTTCGGCCAGGCGCTGGACGAGCCGGTCGACGTACATCAGCTGCCCGCGCCAGGTGTCGGAGTCGACGCCGTAGCGGTGCCCGGCGCCGTCCAGCTCGGCGTAGTACGTGTAGACGAGGGAGCGGTCGCCCGCCGCCAGTTGTTCGGCGGCCAGGTCGACGCGGTCCTCGCCGGCCAGGCGCCCGAGGAAGCTGCCGCCGCTGAGGGCGACCTTGGTGAGCGGGGTGTTCTGGAAGGCGGGGGACGAGACCTGCGCGGCGTGCACGCCCGCGCGGTGCGCCAGCTCGAAGACGGTGGGGTACGGCTGCCAGACATGCGGCGGGGTCCACGGGTTCCAGCGGAGCTGGTTCATCAGCTCGCCGGTGTCGGGGTTGCGCACGGTGTAGCCGGGCAGGCCGTGCTCGCCGGGCGGGCGGCCGGTGCCGACGGAGGCGAGCGAGGTCGCCGTGGTGGCCGGGAAACCCGCGGTGATGGGGTGCCCGGTGCCGCCGCGTGAGCCGGCGAGCAGCGACGTCATGAACGGCGCCTCGTCGCGGTGCGCCCGGAGCTGCTCCCAGCCGAGGCCGTCGATCAGGAACACGCAGTTGCGGTCGGCGGCGGACAGCTCGGTTATCCCGGCCGTCATGTCCGGTACGCCCATGCCCGCGGCCAGGGTGGGCAGCAGGTCGGCGAGGGAACCGTCGCCGTACCGGGGGACGGGGGCGGAGGCGACGGCGAGGGGTTCCGGGTGGGCGTCCCAGTCGGCGGTCTGGACCATCAGCGGGCGACGTCCGCGGTCGCCTCGGAGAGGGACTGCGCGAAGAGGAGTGCCTGACGGACGGTCTCCGGGCCGTCACCGGCCTCGCTGACGCGCAGGCTGAGGTCGTCCGCCGTCGAGCTGCCCGTGTAGCCGTGGTCGGCCTCGCAGTTGGGGTCGCCGCAGGCGGCGGGCTCGAGGTCGATGCGGGAGACGGCGCCCCAGCCGATGGTGAGGACGATCTCGCGGGGCAGGGTGCCCGGGGTGTACTGCTCCGGGTTGGCGACGACGCGGCTGACGACGACCGACGAGATCCGGCCGAGCTTGACCGACTCGGTGGACGTCGTGGCGTACGGCGTCGGGGAGGTGCTGTCCGCGGCCTGCTCGTCGGTGTGGCTGACGATGAAGCGGTTGTGCGTGAGGACCAGCACGGTCACGTGCCGGCGCACCTCGTTCTGGTCGAACGTGGTCTCCTGGTGGACCAGGTACGACCGGATGGGCTCGCCGCCCACGGCGGCCTCCACCGCCTCGGCCACGAGGGCCGGGTAGTAGCCGCTGCGCTCGATCGCCGCACGCAGCCCCTGGGTCGTCGTACTGGTCTTGGCCATGACGCCATCCTACGGGGGTGCGCTGACTGCGAGGCACCGGTCACCGTCGCCTCAGTAGGCGGGCAGGGTCCGCGGCCCGAGATCGTCGCGGGCGGGCGGCGGGGCCAGGCGCACGGAGGCGCCGAGCACGCTCAGGCCGTGCGCGGCGACGACCACCGGTTCCAGGGTGATAGCGACGACCTCGGGGTGGTCGTGGACCAGCCGCGACACCCGCAGCAACAGCTCCTCCAGGGCCGGGGTGTCCACCGGTGCGGAGCCCCGCCAGCCGAACAGCAGCGGGGCGGTCCGGATGGCGCGGACGAGCGAGGCGGCGTCGCGGTCGGTGACCGGGACCAGGCGGTGCGCCATGTCCCCGAGCAGTTGGGAGGCGGCACCGGCGAGCCCGAAGGACAGCACGGCACCGGCCGCCGGGTCGATCACGGCGCGGACGACGGTGTCCACGCCACGCGGCGCCATGCGCTGCACGACCGGCCTGATCTCCTCCGGCTTGCCGAACAGCTCGGCCAACTCGGTGTAGGCCCGCCGCAGTTGCTCCTCGTCCGCGAGGTCGAGGCGTACACCGCCGAGGTCGGCGCGGTGCCGCAGGTGGGGCGCCGTGGCCTTGAGGGCGACGGGGTAGCCGAGCGCCTCGGCGGCCTCGACGGCCGCGTCGG
The DNA here is from genome assembly GCF_040645135.1 of Streptomyces sp. NPDC046859. NCBI lineage: Bacteria > Bacillati > Actinomycetota > Actinomycetes > Kitasatosporales > Streptomycetaceae > Streptomyces > Streptomyces sp. NPDC046859. Next base: position 139,171 of record NZ_JBEYXR010000010.1, on the reverse strand, counting down.
CGGTGGGGGCGTGCGGCGCGCGGTGCACGTGGACGCCGTAGGTGCCGAGCAGCTCGTAGGTGTCGTCGGTGCCGAGCGTGAGTCCCTGGCCGCGTGCGAGCAGCCGGCCGATCAGCCGCGCGGCGCCCTTCTCGTCGATGTCGTCGTACTCGGGGACGCGGCCGGGGTCGGCGGCCTCGCGCCGCCACTGGGCGTACTTGACGGCCTCGCCGAGCGCGCGGACGGCCCGTTCGGCGGCCGGATAGGCCGGGATCAGGCGGGGTGCGCCGGCGGGGTCGCCGTCCGGTCCGGTCGGCGGTTCCGCCGGGAAGGCGAGGGGGCGGACGGGGTGCGGGCGGGGCACGCTGCCGCGGGGCGCGGTGGTGGTCCGCGGGGCGGTGCTGGCCGCCGCCGACAGGGCCTCGGCCAGGCCGCCCAGCTCCACGTGGACCACCAGGACCGGCTTGCCCGGCACCTGCTCCGCGGCCGACCGCAGCGCCTCGGCGAGCTCGGCGTCCCCGGTCGAGGCGTCGCCGATCGCCGGGATCGCGGTGACGACGACGGCGTCGCAGGCGTCGTCGGCGAGCGCGTGCGACAGGGCGGCGTGGAAGTCGGCGGCCGACGCCTGGGTCGTCAGGTCGAGCGGCGGCAGGGGCCGCAGTCCTTCGGCGAGGCAGGCGTCGTAGGTGAGCAGGCCGAGCGACTCGGAGTTGCCGAGGATCGCCACGCGGGGTCCGGCGGGCAGCGGCTGGCGGGCGAGCAGCAGTCCCGCGTCGACCAGCTCGGTGATCGTGTCGACGCGGATCACGCCGGCCTGGCGCAGCAGCGCGGACACGGTGGCGTGCGGCAGCCGGGTGACGCGGACGGTGTGCCCCTGCGGGGCGGCGCCGCCGTGCCGGGCGCCCTGCACCACGACCAGGGGTTTCGCCGCCGCCGTGCGCCGGGCGAGGCGGGTGAACTTGCGGGGGTTGCCGATGGACTCCAGGTACATGAGGACGACGTCGGTGTCGGGGTCGTCGTACCAGTACTGGAGGACGTCGTTGCCGCTGACGTCGGCGCGGTTGCCGGACGAGACGAACGTGGACACGCCGGTGACGCCGGTGACACCGCCGCCGCGGCGGTGCAGCCGGGACAGCAGCGCGATGCCGATGGCGCCGGACTGCGCGAACAGCCCGATCCGGCCCGGGCGGGGCATCTCGGGGGCGAGGGAGGCGTTGAGGCTGACGTCCTCGGAGGTGTTGATGACACCGAAGGCGTTGGGGCCGATGATGCGCATGCCGTAGCTGCGCGCCTGCCGTACGAGGGCGCGCTGCCGCTCGCGCCCTTCGGGTCCGCTCTCGGCGTATCCGGCGGCGAGGACGACCAGCCCCTGGACGCCGTGCGCGCCGCACTCGGCGACGACCTCGGGCACGTGCTCGGCCGGGACGGCGACGACCGCGAGGTCGACCTGCTCCTCTATCTCGCGCACGGACCGGTGCGCGGGCACCCCGTCGATCTCCTGCAGGTCCTTGGGGAACGCCTTGTTCACCGCGTACACCCGGCCGGTGAACCGGGCGTCCGTGATGTTGCCGAGGACGCCGCGGCCGACGCCGCCGGGGGTGCGGCCGACTCCGATGACGGCGACGGAGCCGGGCGCCAGGAGGCGCTGCACGGACCGGGCCTCGGCGCGCTGCTCCCGCCCGTACTGCACGGCGAGCGAGCGGTCGGTGGGCTCCAGGTCGAACTCCAGGTGGACGACGCCGTCCTCGAAGCTGCGCTTCTGGGTGTACCCGGCGTCCGTGAACACCTTGATCATCTTGGTGTTGGCGGGCAGCACCTCGGCCGCGAACCGGCGGATGCCGCGCTCCCGGGCGACCGCGGCGATGTGCTCGAGCAGGGCGGAGGCGACCCCGCGTCCCTGGTGGGCGTCCTGGACGAGGAAGGCGACCTCGGCCTCGTCGGCGGGGGCGGACGCGGGCGTCCCGTCGGCGCCGATGCGGTCGTACCGTACGGTGGCGATGAACTCGCCGCCCACCGTGGCGGCGAGTCCCACCCGGTCCACGAAGTCGTGGTGGGTGAACCGGTGGACGTCCTTGGCGGACAGGCGCGGGTAGGGCGCGAAGAAGCGGTAGTACTTCGACTCGTCCGACACCTGCTCGTAGAAGCTGACCAGGCGCTCGGCGTCGTCGACGGTGATGGGGCGGATGCGCGCGGTGCCGCCGTCGCGCAGCACCACGTCGGCTTCCCAGTGGGCGGGGTACACGTGCCGGTCCGAGGCGCTCTGCATGGGGCCAGGTTACGGCTCGCGCACGGCACCGGCGCGAGGCAGGCTGTTCCCGACGTCCCACCGGCTCCGGCGGTCGTCGAGGCAGCGGCACCCGGGCCGTTCCGCCGGGCACCCCTGGTGTGGGAAACTGGTCTAGACAACCCTGAACACCGAAGGGCAGCAACACATGGCTGAGCGCCGCGTCAACGTCGGCTGGGCCGAGGGTCTCCACGCCCGCCCCGCCTCCATCTTCGTCCGGGCCGCCACGGCCACCGGCGTCCCGGTGACCATCGCCAAGGCCGACGGCAACCCCGTCAACGCGGCCTCCATGCTGGCGGTCCTGGGCCTCGGTGCCCAGGGCGGGGAGGAGATCGTCCTCGCCTCCGACGCCGAGGGTGCGGACGCCGCCCTCGACCGTCTCGCCAAGCTGGTCGCCGAGGGCCTCGAGGAGCTGCCCGAGACGGTCTGAGCGGCCCGAGCGGGCCTCCCGCACGGCACGGAAGCCGCGTCCGCCTTTCCGACGGGCGCGGCTTCGCCTTTCCCGGCCGGCTCGCGTGGAATTTCACGGCGGCAGGCTGCGGAATTCCCCGGACAGCCGGAAAAGGGCAGCGTGAATTCGCCGCCCCGGAATTGCTCTTCTTTGTATACGGTGGCTGTGTTAATCGCGCAGGCTCGGCATGTTTACGGCATGTTGCGAATTCCTCACACGCTCCGCGCGGTCGCTCCCGGAGCCGAAGCGCAGCCGGTGCGCGGACAGCCCGCGCTCGGTGTGCAGGGCGGTGAGCGCGCGGGCGCGTTCACCGTCGCCGCGCGCCACCGCGTCGACGATCGCGCCGTGCTCCGCCCAGGACTCCACCGGGTCGGCGGACGCCTCCACGGCGAACATCCAGGCGATCTTGTGGCGCAGCAGGGTCAGCGTCGAGGTCAGCGCGGTACTGCCGGACGCCTGGGCCAGCGTCTCGTGGAACCAGCCGCCCAGCGAGCGCAGATCCTCGCTGTTGCCGCGCCTGGCCCGCTCCTGACCCAGCCTGACCAGGCCGCGCAGCACCTTCAGATGGGCCTCCGTGCGCCGCTGGGCGGCCCGGGCGGCGCCGAGCGGCTCCAGCAGAGTGCGCATCTCCAGCACGTCGGCCGCCTCCTGCTCGGTTGGCTCGGCCACGCACGCGCCCGCGTGCCGGCGGGTCACCACGAAGCCCTCCGCCTCCAGGGTGCGCAGCGCCTCGCGCACGGGGACGCGGGAGACGCCGTAGCGGCGGGCGAGGACTTCCTCCGTGAGACGGCCGCCGCGCTCCAGGACACCGGCGACGATGTCGTCCCGGATCGCGGTGCACACCGAGTGCGCCGGAATACGCATGCCGACCTCCGCCTTAATCCCCGTGAAACGTCGACGAATGACGTGTGTTCAGCGACTCTATGGCAAGAAGCGTGAATTTCCGACGGCGGGCCGGAATCCATGGATATTTTTTGGACAGCCGTTGTCCAGAAAGACCGAAAGCCCCGGCTCGGGAGCCGGGGCTGCGGTAAGGCGGGCGGAGGCGTCAGAGGGCGACGCCGTGCGCGCGCAGGTAGGCGATCGGGTCGATGTCGGAGCCGTACTCGGCGGTGGTGCGCGCCTCGAAGTGCAGATGCGGCCCGGTGACGTTGCCGGTGGCGCCGGACAGGCCGATCTGCTGGCCGGGGGTGACCGTCTGGCCCACCGAGACGCCGACCGACGACAGGTGCCCGTACTGGGTGTAGGTGCCGTCGTTCATCTTGATCACGACGTTGTTGCCGTAGGCGCCGCCCCAGCCGGCCTCGACGACGGTGCCCGCGCCGACCGCGTGCACGGAGGTGCCGCTGGCGGCGTGGAAGTCGATGCCGGTGTGGCTGCCGGAGGACCAGACCGCGCCGCCGGACCGGTACGCGGTGGACACGTACGAACCGGCTATCGGGGCCACGTAGGACAGCAGGCGCTTGCGCTCGGCCTCCCGCGCGGCCCGCTCCTTCGCCTCCCGCTCCTGCTTGGCCTTCTCGGCGGCCTTGTGCCGCGCGGCCTCCTGGGCGGCCTCCTTGCGGGCGGCGGCCTCGGCGGCGGCCCGCTCCTGGGCGGCGGCCTGCGCGTCGATCTGGGTGGCGATGGAGTCCTCGACGACGACGACCGGGATGAGGCCGGTCTGCTCCGCGGCGGGCTCGGCGGCCAGCGCGGGGGCGGCGAGGGTGCCCACGACGCCGGTGGCGGTGATGGCGGCGACACCGGCCGCACGGGCCGTGGTGCGCTCGAACCGGCCGGGCTTGCGGTGCTTCCCGGAGGGGCGGTTCTTCCCCGTGGCGCAGCTGAACGCCATGTGGTGGCTGGTCCTTTCCTTCCCTCTCGCCTACCGGGTTAGCTGACGGGTTCGGAGCAGGAAGGTCTCCTACGGACCCCCTCGCGGCTGCGCGGGCGTCCGATTCACCCCAGGGACTGCGATGGGTCCCCGGCTCCCCTGGCTCGCGCCATACGGGGACTCGGCGATGACTGTCCGGTGCCGCGGGCGCGGCGCACTGCCTGACGGACAGCCCGGATGACGCTAAGCGGGGCCGCGTTCAATTCCCAAACGGAACGCGGCTTTTGTAGCGCATCCCACAGGGCAGACAGGCAACCTCCGCCCCAATTCGGGCATAAGGGAGCCCTGGTGACTTTGCCGTCACCAGGGCTCCCCTCGCGCGCGGGCCCGCCGCGGGGCCGGCGGGTGCTCTACTCGGCCGTCACGACGGTGACTTCACCGATGCCGAGGGCCTCGACGGGCTCCCGGATCGCCGAGGCGTCGCCGACGAGAACCGTGACGAGGCGGTCCGCCGGGAAGGCGCTCACGACGGCGGCCGTGGCCTCGACGGTTCCGGTGGCGGCGAGCTGCTGGTACAGCTTCGCCTGGAAGTCGTCGGGCAGGTACTGCTCGACCTGGTCGGCCAGGGTGCCCGCCACGGCGGCGGCCGTCTCGTACTTCAGCGGCGCCACCCCGACGAGGTTCTGCACGGCGAAGTCCCGCTCGGCGTCGGTGAGTCCGTCGGCCGCGATCCCCCGCAGGACGGTCCACAGGTCGTCCAGGGCGGGGCCGGTGTTGGGCGTGTCGACGGAACCGGTGATGGCGAGCATCGAGGCGCCGGTGCCGTCCGGCGCCGAGCGCAGGACCTGCCCGAACGCGCGCACGCCGTAGGTGTAGCCCTTCTCCTCGCGCAGCACCTTGTCCAGGCGGGAGGTGAGGGTGCCGCCGAGGCAGTACGTGCCGAGGACCTGCGCCGGCCACACGCGGTCGTGCCGGTCCGGGCCGATCCGGCCGATCAGCAGCTGCGTCTGGACGGCGCCGGGACGGTCCACGATGACGACGCGCCCGGTGTCGTCCGCGGTGACCGGCGGGACGGGCCGCGGCTCGCCCTGCGAACCGGTCCAGGCGCCCAGGCTGTCCCCGAGCAGGGTGTCGAGGTCGACGTCGGTGAGGTCGCCGACGACCACGACCGTGGAGGTGGCGGGGCGCACGTGCCGCTCGAAGAAGGCGCGTACGCCCGCGGAGTCGATGCCGGCGACGGTCTCCTCGGTGCCCTGGCGCGGGCGGGACATACGCGAGGACGCCGGGAACAGCTGCCGGGCGAGCTCCTTGGCGGCCCGCCGCGAGGGGTTGGCCAGCTCGTGCGGGATCTCGTCCAGGCGGTTGCGCACCAGGCGCTCCACCTCGGCGTCGGCGAACAGCGGCGCCCGGAGCGCGTCGGCGAGCAGGTCCAGCGCCTTCGGCAGCCGGGAGACCGGCACCTCCAGGCTGACGCGGACGCCGGGGTGGTCGGCGTAGGCGTCGAGGGTTGCGCCACAGCGCTCCAGCTCGGCGGCGAACTCCTCGGCCGTGTGCTTGTCGGTGCCCTCGGACAGGGCCCGCGCCATGATCGTGGCGATACCGTCCAGGCCCGCGGGCTCGGCGTCGAGCGGGGTGTCGAGGAGGACCTCGACGGCGACGACCTGCTGTCCGGGGCGGTGGCAGCACAGCACCGTCAGGCCGTTGTCCAGGGTGCCGCGCTCGGGGGCCGGGAACGCCCAGGGCCGGGGCGCGCCGGCCTGGGGCTGCGGGTGGAACTCCATGCTGGCGAGCTCGGTCACTGCGCCGACTCCTCGTTCTCGTCGGTGGCGGGGGCTTGGGCGTCCTCGGCCTCACCGGCCACCGGCTCGTACACCAGCACCGCGCGGTTGTCCGGGCGCAGCCGGGCCTGGGCGACCGCCTGCACCTCCTCGGCGGTGACGTCGAGCACGCGCCGCACGGCGGTGAAGGCGAGCTGTGGGTCGCCGAACAGGACTGCGTAGCGGCACAGTTCGTCCGCGCGGCCGGCGCAGGTGCCGAGCCGGTCCAGCCACTCGCGCTCCAGCTGCGCCTGCGCGCGCTCCATCTCCTCGGCGGTGGGGCCCTCCGCGGCGAAGCGGGCGAGCTCCTCGTCGACGGCCGCCTCGATCACGGGCACCTCGACGTCACCGGAGGTCTTCACGTCCAGCCAGCCGAGGGAGGGCGCGCCGGCCAGGCGGAGCAGGCCGAAGCCGGCCGCCACGGCCGTACGGTCGCGCCGCACGAGCCGGTTGTAGAGGCGGGAGGACTCGCCGCCGCCGAGGACGGTCAGCGCCAGGTCGGCGGCGTCGGCCTCGCGGGTGCCGTCGCTCGGGAGGCGGTAGGCGGCCATCATCGCGCGCGCGGGGACGTTCTCCTCGACGACCTCGCGCAGCTCCTCGCCGATGACGTCGGGCAGCGAGCCGTCGCGCGGAGCCGGCTTGCCGTCGTGGGACGGGATGGAGCCGAAGTACTTCTCGACCCAGGCAAGCGTCTGCTCCGGGTCGATGTCGCCGACGATCGACAGCACGGCGTTGTTCGGCGCGTAGTAGGTGCGGAAGAACGCGCGCGCGTCCTCCAGGCTCGCCGCGTCGAGGTCGGCCATCGAGCCGATCGGCGTGTGGTGGTAGGGGTGCCCGTCGGGGTACGACATCGCGGTCAGGCGCTCGAAGGCGGTGCCGTACGGGACGTTGTCGTAGCGCTGGCGCCGCTCGTTCTTCACGACGTCGCGCTGGTTCTCCAGGCCCTCCTCGTCGAGCGCCACCAGGAGGCTGCCCATGCGGTCGGCCTCCAGCCACAGCGCGAGCTCCAGCTGGTGGGCGGGCATGGTCTCGAAGTAGTTGGTGCGTTCGAAGCTGGTGGTGCCGTTCGGCGAGCCGCCCGCGCCCTGGACGAGTTCGAAGTGGCCCGTGCCCTTCACGCTGTTCGACCCCTGGAACATCAGGTGCTCGAAGAGGTGGGCGAGTCCGGTACGGCCCTTGACCTCGTGGCGGGAGCCGACGTCGTACCAGAGGCAGACCGCGGCGACCGGCGTGAGGTGGTCCTCGGAGAGCACCACGCGCAAGCCGTTGGCCAGGCGGTGCTCGGTCGCGGAGAGGCCGCCGGATTGTGCCTCCGGTGTGGCCGTGTGACCCATGGGCAAGATGTCCTTCCGGTCGCGTGCGCTGCGTTGTGTCGAGCGGATCCTGCTCAGCTCCTGCCACTGTATGCAGCGTGCGGAGGCTCGGCGAAGTTCCCGGTCACCACGCCGTGCCGGTCCGGCCCCGGCCGAGGCCCCCGGCGGCGCCCCCTCCGGCCCGCCGAGCCGCTTCGCCGTGCATCACGGCGCGGACGCGGCACGGCCGGGCGGTCCGGGCCCCGGGCCGACGCCGCTCGCCTCGACCTGGCATGCTTCCCGTCGATCACCCCTGAGGGTGAACGGTCGCGCGGCACCGGCTTGCCGCCGGCGCCGCGCGCGGTCCCGAGCGGGCCGGCCGGTGTCCCGTGCGCGACCGCGGTCGCGGGAGGAGACCGGCGTCGGCGACACTTCACCCCGCCGGGCGGGAGCCCCACATCGGGTCCTGGTCGGTGGTTGTCAGTGCCGCGGTCCACAATGGTCCGCGTCAGACCCGTCACACGCTTGCGCCACAGCAGACAGAAGGAGCCGGCAGCGATGGCCCGCCGCAGCACGAAGACCCCGCCGCCCGACGACTCGTTCGAGGAGCGGATCCTCGACATCGACGTCGTCGACGAGATGCAGGGCTCCTTCCTCGAGTACGCCTACTCGGTCATCTACTCGCGTGCCCTGCCGGACGCCCGCGACGGCCTGAAGCCGGTGCACCGCCGCATCGTCTACCAGATGAACGAGATGGGCCTGCGTCCCGACCGCGGCTATGTGAAGTGCGCCCGTGTCGTCGGCGAGGTGATGGGCAAGCTGCACCCGCACGGCGACGCGTCGATCTACGACGCCCTGGTGCGCATGGCCCAGCCCTTCTCGATGCGCGTGCCCCTGGTGGACGGCCACGGCAACTTCGGCTCCCTGGGCAACGACGACCCGCCGGCCGCCATGCGGTACACCGAGTGCCGGCAGGCACAGGCGACGAGCCTGATGACGGAGTCGATCGACGAGGACACGGTCGACTTCGCCCCGAACTACGACGGCCAGGAGCAGGAGCCGGTCGCCCTGCCGGCCGCCTTCCCGAACCTCCTGGTCAACGGCGCGTCCGGCATCGCCGTCGGTATGGCGACGAACATGCCGCCGCACAACCTCTCCGAGGTCATCGCCGCCGCCCGGCACCTGATCCGCCACCCGAACGCGGATCTGGACACCCTGATGAAGCACGTCCCCGGCCCCGATCTGCCGACCGGCGGCCGGATCGTGGGCCTCTCCGGCATCCGGGACGCCTACGCGACGGGCCGCGGCACCTTCAAGATCCGCGCGACGGTGGAGATCGAGACGGTCACCGCCCGCCGCAAGGGCCTCGTCGTCACCGAGCTGCCCTTCGCGGTCGGCCCGGAGAAGGTGATCGCCAAGATCAAGGACCTGGTCGGCTCGAAGAAGCTCCAGGGCATCGCGGACGTCAAGGACCTCACCGACCGCGAGCACGGGCTGCGCCTGGTCATCGAGATCAAGAACGGCTTCGTGCCGGAGGCGGTCCTGGAGCAGCTGTACAAGCTGACGCCGATGGAGGAGTCCTTCGGCATCAACAACGTCGCGCTGGTCGACGGGCAGCCCCTCACCCTGGGCCTGAAGGAGCTGCTGGAGGTCTACCTCGACCACCGCTTCGAGGTCGTACGGCGCCGCAGCGAGTTCCGGCGCGGCAAGCGGCGTGACCGGCTGCACCTGGTCGAGGGCCTGCTCACGGCGCTCATCGACATCGACGAGGTCATCCGCCTGATCCGCTCCAGCGAGAACAGCGCGCAGGCGAAGGAGCGCCTGATGGAGCGCTTCTCGCTGTCCGACGTGCAGACGCAGTACATCCTCGACACGCCGCTGCGCCGGCTCACCAAGTTCGACCGCATCGAGCTGGAGGCGGAGAAGGACCGGCTGGGCCGGGAGATCGCCGAGCTGACCCGGATCCTGGACTCGGACACGGAGCTGCGCAAGCTGGTCTCCGCGGAACTGGCCGCGGTCGCCAAGAAGTTCGGCAGCGAGCGGCGTACGGTCCTGCTGGAGTCGTCCGGCACCCAGGTGTCCGCCGTGCCGCTGCAGGTCGCGGACGACCCGTGCCGGGTGCTGCTGTCCTCGACGGGTCTGCTGGCCCGTACGGCGAACGGCGACCCGTTCGCGGACGACGACGACGCCAAGCGGTCCAAGCACGACGTGATCGTCTCGGCGGTGCCGGCCACGGCGCGTGGCGAGGTGGGCGCGGTGACGTCGGCGGGCCGGCTGCTGCGGATCAGCGTGGTCGATCTGCCGCGGCTCCCGGAGACCGCGTCGCGGCCCAACCTGGCGGGCGGCGCGCCGCTGGCGGAGTTCGTCTCCCTGGAGGACGGCGAGCGGGTGGTCTGCCTGACGACGCTCGACGAGTCCTCCCCCGGCCTGGCGCTGGGCACGGAGCAGGGCGTGGTCAAGCGGGTGGTGCCCGACTACCCGTCCAACAAGGAGGAGCTGGAGGTCATCACCCTGAAGGAGGGTGACCGGATCGTCGGCGCGGTCGAGCTGCGCACCGGCGAGGAGGACCTCGTCTTCATCACGGACGACGCCCAGCTGCTGCGCTACCAGGCGTCCGTGGTCCGCCCGCAGGGCCGTCCGGCGGGCGGTGTGACCGGTATCAAGCTCGCGGAGGGCGCGAAGGTCATCTCCTTCACCGCGGTGGACCCCGCGTCCGACGCGGTGGTGTTCACGGTCGCGGGCTCGCGCGGCACCCTGGACGACTCGGTCCAGACGACGGCCAAGCTGACCCCGTTCGACCAGTACCCGCGCAAGGGACGCGCCACGGGCGGCGTGCGCTGCCAGCGGTTCCTGAAGGGCGAGGACTGCCTGTCCCTGGCCTGGGCGGGCGCCACCCCGGCGCGGGCCGCCCAGAAGAACGGCACACCGGTCGAGCTGCCCGAGATGGACCCGCGCCGCGACGGCTCGGGGGTGTCCCTTGCGAAGACGGTCGCGGTGGTCGCGGGACCGTTCTAGGGGGCGCCGGCGGCGAGGTGGGCCCCGCGCGTCAGGCAGCCTCCTCCGGGTCCGGCACATAGCGCAGGACGCCCCACATGCCGTGCTCGTCGGCGGTGTGCGGGGCGTCGCTCGTGCACGCCCGCAGGTCCTTCTCCAGGGCCGCCGCGTCGATGCCGGAGCCGATCAGGACGAGCTGCGTACGGCGGGGCGCCCCGCCGGGCCGGCGCTCCGGATAGAAGCGCAGGAACGGCCCGACGGCGTGCACGGCGTAGCGGTTGGCGGGGTCGTAGGCCCCGAAGTCCACGTATCCCTTGATCCGGTACAGCCCCTCGGACCTGCGGTCGAGGAAGGCGATCAGCCGGCGGGGGTCGAGGGGGACGTCGGAGGTGAAGGACAGGCTGTCGTAGCCGGTGTGCAGATGCCCTTCGGGATCCTCTCCGGGCCGGTCGCCGTGGTGGTGCAGATCGTCGAAGGACAACTGCCCGACGCGCTCCTCGCTGGGCCGGCAGTCGAAGAGGAAGCCGGGGTCGATCCGGCCGTAGGTGGCGGGGACGACGGCGGCGTGCTCCGCCAGGTCACGGACCAGGCCGAGCACGCGCTCGCGGTCCGCGGCCCGGTCCAGTTTGTTGACGACGACGAGGTCGGCGAGGGCGAGATGCCGGTCGATCTCGGGGTGCTTGGTGCGGGTGGCGTCGAACTCGGCGGCGTCGACGGCCTCGACGAGCCCGCCGTACACGATGCCGGGCAGCTCGCTGGCGAGCAGCATCCGGACGAGTTCCTGCGGTTCGGCGAGACCGCTGGCCTCGATGACGATGACGTCGATCCCGGTGCCGGGCCGGGCGAGCCGCTCCAGATAGCCGTCGAGCTCGCTGGAGTCGACCGCGCAGCACAGGCAGCCGTTGCCCAGGGACACGGTGGAGTCGCCGAGCGCCCCGGCGACGGCGAGCGCGTCGATCTCGATGGCGCCGAAGTCATTGACGATCGCGCCGATCCGGGTGCCTCCGCTGTGGTGGAGGAGGTGATTGAGCAGAGTGGTCTTGCCGGAACCTAGGAATCCGGCGAGGACGACGACCGGAATCTGCTGCGGGCCCTGGCTCGGCTGAGTCACCGTGCGACCTCTCTCACGCCTACGGGTGCACCGGCTCGTGGCCCGGCGCACGTACGGGAATCGAATGCCGGACCAGGATACGAGCGGTGAGAATCGCCGCGAAGTGAACGATTGTTAGCAGCACTTGCCGGGCAGACGTCTGGCATGGCGCTGGAGTGTGCGACCCTCGCTTCCCTCTGTGCGCCGCCTCTCCGCCTCCCCGCCGATCAGAGCCGCTCGGCACTCTGGGAGACGGCAAGCGCCGCCCACCGCTCGCCGGTCCCCTCCAGTCGACCCACATCCCGACGACCGGCGGACGGCCGCCGCCTGATTCGGGGGTTGACATGACCACAAAGAAGAGTGCCGCGAGGAGGTTGGGCTCCGTCGCGGCCGGTCTCGTACTCGCCACGGCGGGGATGACACTGGCCGCGCGCCGCAGCCTGGAAGCGGAGAAGCTGCAGTTGAGGCGCCTGGAACTGGAGGAACTGACCTCCCGGCGCAGGGCTCTGGCCCATCAACAGCGCATGCACTGGGAACTGCTGTCCAGGGCGATCGACAATCCGGCGCTTGCCGCTGTGATCGACACGTACGACCCGGCGATCCCGGCGGAGCGGCGGCGGCAGTATTTCTACGCCAATGCCTGGTACATCAACCTCTATCACCTCTACCGAGCGGGGCTTTTGGACCAGGAGGAGCTGTACGGGCATGCGCGTGAACTCTTCCAGAACCCTCTGATGCGCGAGTACTGGGAGGCCTCGAAGGCCCAACGGGCGACGCTGAAGACGTCGTCCGACGAAGCGCGGATCGGGCGCATGGTGGATGCTCTCATCAGGGATCTGGAAGAAGCCGACACGGACGAGTGGTGGGTGGTGGGCCATCCGCCGCCGGAGTCGGAGTAGGCGGGTTAGGGCCGAGGCCCCGGCGGTCGGCGACACGCTCTGAGTGACTTTTCCTCTTGCAGTCACGCATGCCCACAGCAACACCAGTAACGTGCTGCCGACCAACTCACCGCCAGTTCGTAAGGATCGGTAGCCCTTGAACATCGTGCGCCGTATCGGTGTGCCACCCAGCGCCCGCGGCAGTGCCTCTGGAGCCAACTGCCCGGACCTCTTCGAGTTGAGTGACGGAAACTTTGCCGTCATCGGCACGGACGCCACCGAAGCACTGGAGCGGGAACTGCCCGCCGACGCATCCCGCGCTGACTACGAGCGCATCGTCATCATCAGTCGAGAGACGCTCATCCGCGCCAAGGGCGACATCCCCGACGCGTGAGACGACGCCCTGGCAGTACCCGCTCACGCGCGGGCACAGGGCACGCAGTGGACGTGCGTTTGTCACCGGCCCCCCATCCCCGGGCACGGACGACGCCCACCAGACCGGGCCACCACAACCCACACGGTTGGTGGTCTGTGGTCCTCGCGGCAACCGTTTACGGTCCCGCATCACTTCCATGTCACTCATGAGGGGGAGCCCTCCTCAGTGGCGGCACTCGATGACTTTGGCGAGCGACGAGTACCGCGCAGAGAGCTCCCCCGGCCGGACAGAACGTCCGGAATCACACGGTTCGAGGAGCCCGTATGTCCCATCCGACGCCGCACGACGGTACCGCAGCCCAGCCCCCTGAGCGGCGACCGGCGAGGCGCATCTTCGTCTTGCTGCCCAACATCGTCGCCCTGCTGGCTGCGATCGGCATTCTCCTGTTGATCATCACGGATCATGACGAGCAGGTCGGTGCTGTGGCCGCGTTCGGCAGCGCCGCGTTCCTCGCCGATGCCGCCCGCCAACGTGGCTATCAGAGTCCGTAAGAGGGAGTAGGTGCCCGTTCGGGTTGACCGCCTCCGAGGGAACCGGAGGCGGTCCACCGGGAACCTGCGACCGGCACCGGGCTCGTCAGGCTGCCACCGGTACCGCCACCGGCGCCCCCGGCCCCACATAACGCGCCGACGGCCTGATGATTTTCGAGTCCTCCGCCTGTTCCAGCAGGTTGGCGCTCCAGCCCACCACGCGGGCCGCCGCGAACGTCGGGGTGAACATCTCTCGGGGCAGGCCGCACAGTTCCATGACCACACCCGCGTAGAACTCGACGTTCGTGTGCAGTTCACGGCCCGGCTTGAGCTCGGCCAGGATCGCCTCCACGCGCCGCTCGACCTCCACGGCGAAGTCGACGCGCGGGCCGCCGAAGCTCTGGGCGATCTCCCGGAGCATCCGGGACCGGGGGTCCTCCGTGCGGTAGACCGGGTGGCCGAAGCCCATGACGCGGTCGCCCGCGAGGACGCGTTCACGGATCCAGGGGTCGATGCGGTCCGGGGTGCCGATCGCGTCCAGCGTGTCCAGCGCGCGGCTCGGAGCACCACCGTGCAGCGGCCCGGACAGCGCGCCCACAGCCCCCACCAGGCAGGCCGCGACGTCCGCCCCCGTGGAGGCGATGACCCGCGCCGTGAAGGTTGACGCATTGAATCCATGGTCAATGGTGGAGATCAAGTATTGCTCGACGGCCCGCGCACGCTCCGGCGCGGGCTCCGTCCCCGTCACCATGTACAGGTAGTTCGCCGCGTGGGACAGCTCGTCCCGCGGCTCCACGGGGTCGAGCCCGTGGCCCAGCCGGTGCAGCGCGGCGAGCAGCGTCGGTACGGCCGCGGCGGCGACCAGTGTGTCCCGGCGGCGCTGCCCGGCGTCGATGTCGTACACCGGTCCGAAGCCCTTCGCCGCGCCCAGCAGGGACAGCGCGGTGCGCAGGCCGGCCAGCGGGCCGGAGACCGCGCTGCCCGCGGCGATGGCGGGCAGGACCGCCCGCACCTCCTCGGGGAGCCGTCTCAGCGCGACCGTCTCGGCGCGGAATGCGGCGGCCTGCGCGGTGTCCGGCAGCTCGCCGTGGACGAGGAGGTGCCAGACGTCCTCGAAGGGCCGGGTCCGCGCCAGGTCGACGGCGGAGTACTGGCGGTAGTGGTAGAAGCCCTCGCGCCCCCGGACGTCGCCGACCTCGGTGTCGGTCACGACGACCCCCGCGAGCCCGCGCGGTACGTCGACGAGTGTGGCTGCTGACCTGCTGACGGACATGGTTGCCTCCCTGGACTTGATTGGACTGTCCATGCTTGACTGACTTCCTGTCAATATTGATTCGATCAATGCAAGAATCCATGAACGGCGGCCTGGATACGGTGAGCCCATGCGCGATCAAGAACCCGGCCCGGAGGGGCGACGGCTGACCACCCAGGAGGCCGCCGAACTGCTCGGCGTGAAGCCCGAGACCGTGTACGCCTACGTCAGCCGCGGTCACCTCAGCAGCCGACGCGTGCCCGGCGGACGGGGCAGCACCTTCGACGCGACGGAGGTCGAGACGCTCGCCCGGCGCAACAGACGGGAGAGCACGGCCGATTCGGGTTCCGGCGCCGACCTGTCGGTACGGACGGCTCTCACCCTCATCGACTCCGACCGCTACTACTTCCGCGGCGTGGACGCGACCGAGCTCGCCGCACGGCACTCCTACGAGGAGGTCGCCGAGTGGCTGTGGACGGGCCGGCTGCGCCCCGGCGTGACCTTCACCGCGCCCGCGGCCTCCGTCGCCGCCGCCCGCCGCGCCGCCGGCGCCCTGCCCGAACACGCCGGCCCTGTCGATCGCCTGCGGGTCGCGGCGGTCGCCGCCGCGGCCGCCGACCCGCTGCGTTTCGACCTGTCCGAGGAGACCGTGCTCGCCACCGCGCGCACCCTCATCCCGACGCTCGTGGCCGCCCTCGGCCCCGCTGACCCCGCCGACCGCGATGAGGGCCCACTCGCCCGCCGGCTGTGGGGACGGCTCAGCGGGCGGCCTGCCGACGAGGCCACGCTGTGTGTGCTGGACACGGCCCTCGCCCTGCTCGTGGATCACGACCTGGCCGCCTCGACCCTGGCCGTGCGGGTCGCCGCGTCGGCCCGCGCGCACGCCTACGCGGCCGTCTCCGCGGGGCTCGGCGTGCTCGAAGGCCCGCTGCACGGCGCGGCCAGCGGCCTCGCCCACCGGCTCGTCGTGGAGGTGCTCGACCGCGGCGACGCCGGTCCCGTCATCGCGGAGGAACTCCGGGCGGGCCGGCGCATCCCGGGGCTCGGGCACCGGCTCTACTCCGGCGAGGACCCCCGCGCGCGTCTGCTGTTCACGCTGCTGGCGGACCTGCCCCGCTGCGAACCAGCCCTGGCCGCCGCCCACGACATCGTCGCGACGGCCGCTCGCCACACCTCGCTGCACGCCAACGTCGATCTGGCGCTCGCCGTGTTCACCGCGTCCTACGCGATGCCCGCGACGGCGGGTGAGACGATCTTCGCGGTGGGCCGGACGGCGGGCTGGATCGCCCACGCCCTGGAGGAGTACGGCGAACGCCCGCTCCGCATGCGGCCGACGGGGCGGTACACCGGTCCCAGGCCGCCGCAACCGCTGCCCGAGTAGGCCGGAGCCGGGCGGCGGCCGTGTCCGAGGGGCCCGGGAGAGCCGCCTCGGGCCGACCCAGGTTAGGCTCACCTCTGTGAGTACGTGCACGACCGTCTCGCAGGACCTCGACGAGCCCGTCGCGGGGACCGCGGCGACCGCGACGACCTGGCTGCTGCTGGAGCAGCCCGGCCCGTGGGGTGCCAAGGCACTCACCCAGAGCCACCTGGATCCCGCGCTCGGCCGCGCGCTGGAAGCCGCCGCGCAGGGCACGGGCGTGCGTATCGCGCTGATCCGCCGGCCCGGCCGGCACGCCGACTGCGGGCTCCCCTCCGAGCGCCGGGTGTTCGTCGCCCACACGGTGCCCGGGGCCGTCTGGCTGCGCACCGCCACCGTCCGTGACCCGCGTCAGCTGCTCGAACTGGACCTCGCCGCCCTCGGCCGGGGCGACCACCGCACCTTCGACACGGCGCTCGGCGGGACGGCCCACACCGGGGAACCGCTGGCGCTGGTGTGCACCAACGGCAAGCGCGACCGCTGCTGCGCCCTGCTCGGCCGGCCGCTCGCCGCCGAACTGGCCGCCTCCGGCGTGGACGGCGTCTGGGAGGTCACGCACCTGGGCGGCCACCGCTTCTCGCCGACACTGCTCGTGCTGCCGTACGGCTACGCCTACGGGCGGGCCGAGGCGGAGGTCGTGCGCAGGGTCCTGGACGGGGTCCGGGAGGGCCGGATCGTCGGCGAGGGCTGCCGGGGGAACTCGGCCTGGGAACGGCCCGGCCAGGCCGCCGAGCTCGTGGTGCGCAGGACCACGGGGGAGACCGCCGCCGAGGCGCTGAGGGTCGTACGGACGGAAGGCGTCGCTCCGCGCTGGGCGGTGACCGTGGCCCACGTGGACGGCCGGCGCTGGCGGGTCGAGGTGGCCCAGGGTGCCGCCCAGCCGCCGCGCCCCGAGAAGTGCGGCACCTCGGTGCTGGGCTCGCCCGCGCGCATGGACGTCCTCGGCGTGCGGGAACTCAGGGCGGCGGCCACGGCGCTCGCGGGCTGACCCACCGCCCTCGGCACCCTGCACGAGATCCCCGCCACATCCCTCTACGGCCCGCCCCGCACCGCCGCGTACGGTCAGGAGCATGAGCCCCACCTCCCTCATCCGCCGCCTGCGCCTGGGTCTGCCCCGGCGCATGTTCGCGCAGGTGCTGCTGATGCAGGTGGCGGTCGCCGCGGGCGTGGCGGTGCTGGCGACCGGGCTGTTCCTGGCGCCGCTCAGCGAGCAGCTGGACGACCAGGCGATGCGCCGTGCGCTGTCCATCGCCCAGACGACGGCCGCCCAGCCGCAGATCGCCGAGGACCTGACCCGGACCCCGGCGACGGCCGGCGGCCCGGTGCAGCGGGAGGCGGAGCGGATCCGCGCGGCCACCCGCGCCGAGTACGTCGTCGTGATGGACCGGCGGGGCGTGCGCTGGTCCCATCCGACCGCGCGCGAGATCGGGCGGCTCGTCTCGACCGACCCGGGCCAGGCCCTGGCGGGCCACGAAGTCATGCAGATCGACGACGGCACACTGGGCCGCACCGCGCGGGGCAAGGTGCCGTTGCGGGACGGCGCCGGCCGGATCGTCGGCGCGGTCTCGGTCGGCATCGCGTACGACAATGTGCGGGCCAGGCTGCTGCACGCCATCCCGGGACTGTTCGCGTACGCGGGCGGAGCCCTGGCGGTGGGAGCGCTGGCGGCCTGGCTGATCTCCCGCCGGCTCCAGCGGCAGACCCGTGACCTGGCCTTCTCCGACATCTCGGCGCTGCTAGCGGAGCGTGAGGCGATGCTGCACGGCATCCGGGAGGGCGTCGTCGCGCTGGACCGCACGGGACGTATCCGCCTCCTCAACGACGAGGCGCGGCGGCTGCTCGGCCTCGGGGACGAGGCCGTCGGCCGCTCCCTCGACGAGGCGCTCGGCACGGGGCGAACCGCCGACGTGCTGGCCGGGCGGGTCACCGGCACCGATCTGCTCACCGTGCGCGGACAGCGCGTCCTGGTCGCCAACCGCATGCCCACCGACGACGGCGGCGCCGTCGCGACCTTGCGCGACCGCACCGAGCTGGAACAGCTCGGCCGGGAGCTCGACTCAACGCGCGGCCTGATCGACGCGCTGCGCGCCCAGGACCATGAACACGCCAACCGCATGCACACGCTCCTCGGGCTGCTGGAGCTGGAGATGTACGACGACGCCGTGGAGTTCGTCGGGGAGGTCGTCGGTGATCACCGGGCCACCGCGGAGGAGGTCGCCGAGAAGATCCAGGACCCGCTGCTGGCCGCCCTGCTGGTCGGCAAGGCGACCGTGGCGGCCGAACGGGGCGTAGCGCTGCGCCTGTCGGAGCGCACCGGGCTCCCGGACCGGCTGGTCGATCCCCAGGGGCTGGTGACCGTCGTGGGAAACCTCGTGGACAACGCCCTGGACGCGGTCGCCGGCACCCCGCACGCGCGCGTGGAGGTCGAACTGCGCGCCGAGGGCCGCGCGGCGACCCTGACGGTCCGCGACACCGGGCCGGGAATCCCGGTGGAACAGCGCGAGTTGATCTTCACCGAGGGTTGGTCGACCAAGCAGCGCCCGGCTCATCGTGAGCGCGGGATCGGGCTGTCGCTCGTGCGGCGCCTGGCGGAACGGCAGGGCGGTACGGCCCGGGTGGGCGAGGCCGCCGGGGGCGGCGCCGAGTTCACGGTCGTCCTGCCCGAGGCGCTGACCGGGCCGGAACCGGCCCTCAGCACGCCCGTTGACGCACACACCGGCGCCGAGGAGGAGTCGCGATGATCGAGGTGCTGGTCGTGGACGACGACACGCGCGTGGCGCGCGTGAACGCCGCCTACGTCGAGAAGGTGCCGGGCTTCCAGGTGGCCGGCGAGGCGCACACGGCCGCCGAGGCGCTGCGGCAGGTGACGGAACTGCCGCGGCTCGACCTGGTCCTCATGGATCACTACCTGCCGGACGACACGGGTCTGGCGGTGGTCCGGGAGATGCGCCGGCGCGGCCACCAGACCGACGTGATCATGGTGACGGCGGCCCGGGACGTGGCGACCGTGCAGGCGGCGATGCGGCTCGGGGCGCTCCAGTACCTGGTGAAGCCGTTCTCCTTCGCGGGGCTGCGCGCCAAGCTGGAGGCGTACGCGGAGCTGCGCCGCACCCTCGACGGCGGCGGCGAGGCGGAGCAGGCCGAGGTGGACCGCATCTTCGGCGCCTTGTCCTCGCCGTCGGAGCCGAACCTGCCCAAGGGGCACTCCCCCACCACCGCCGAGTCGGTGCGCCAGGCCCTGATGAACGCCTCGGGGCCGCTGTCGGCCCAGGAGATCGCCGAGCGCACCGGGGTGAGCCGTCAGACCGCCCAGCGCTATCTCAAGCTCCTGGAGCGCACCGGGCGGGCCCGTCTCACCCTCAGGTACGGGGACGCGGGCCGCCCTGAACACCGGTATGTGTGGGCGACCCGCGCCTGAGGCACGGCCCCGTGGGGGCGGGGGAAGGAACCGTGCCGCCCTTTCATACGGACGCCGGCCCCGGAAACGTCAGCGGACCCCCCAGGGGATGTCCTAGACGGCACCCGCTCCGGTCAGCGACCGGACCTCCGTCTCGGCGTGCTTGGCCTCGTCGGGCGCCTCGGACGAGGTGACCGTGCCCAGCCAGCCGGCGACGAAGCCCAGCGGGATCGAGACGATGCCGGGGTTGTCCAGCGGGAAGTACTGGAAGTCGACGCCGGGGAGCAGCGACTGCGGACTGCCCGACACCACGGGCGACAGGACGACGAGGACCACGGCCGGGATCAGGCCGCCGTACACGGACCAGACGGCGCCCCGGGTGGTGAAGTCGCGCCAGAACAAGGAGTAGAGCAGCACGGGCAGGTTCGCGGAGGCCGCGACGGCGAAGGCGAGTCCCACGAGGAAGGCGACGTTCAGATCGCGGGCCAGCAGCCCGAGGCCGATCGCGACGGCTCCGATACCGACGGCGGAGAAGCGCGCCACGGTCACCTCGCTGCGGGCCTTGCCGCCCCGGCGCCGCAGGGACGCGTACAGGTCGTGGGCGACCGAGGCCGAGGAGGCGAGCGTGATGCCGGCGACGACGGCCAGGATCGTGGCGAAGGCGACGGCCGCCACGACCGCGAACAGCACGGTGCCCGCGGTGGAGTCGGCGCCGCCGCCGAGGTCGAGGGCGAGCAGCGGCACCGCCGTGTTGCCGGCGGCGTTCGAGGCGCGCACCTCCGCGGTCCCCACGATCGCGGCCGCGCCGAAGCCCAGGACGATGGTCATCAGGTAGAAACCGCCGATGAGGCCGATCGCCCAGACGACCGAGCGGCGTGCGGCGCGGGCGGTGGGCACCGTGTAGAAGCGGGACAGGATGTGGGGCAGCCCCGCGGTGCCGAGCACCAGGGCGAGGCCGAGGCTGATGAAGTCGAACCGGGACGTCCAGTCCCCGCCGTACCGGAGTCCCGGCGCCAGGAACGCCTCCCCGTGGCCGGAGTGCTCGGCGGCGCCGAGCAGCAGCCGGTCGATGTCGCCGTGGAAGCGCAGCAGGACGAGCACCGTCAGCGCGATGGTGCCGCCGAGCAGCAGGACCGACTTGACGATCTGGATCCAGGTGGTGGCCCGCATCCCTCCGAACGACACGTAGATCACCATGAGCGCGCCGACGCCGATGACGGTCCACGCCTGCGCCGCCCCGCCGTCGCCTCCCAGCAGCAGCGCGACCAGGGTGCCCGCGCCGACCATCTGCGCCACCAGGTAGAGCACGGACACGGTGACCGAGGAGGTTCCCACCGCGATGCGGACGGGGCGTTCCCTCATCCGTGCCGCGACGACGTCGGCGAGGGTGAACCGCCCGCAGTTGCGCACCAGTTCAGCGACCAGGAAGAGCACGACCAGCCAGGCCACGAGGAAGCCCACCGAGTACAGCATCCCGTCGTAGCCGAACAGGGCGATCAGCCCGGAGATGCCGAGGAAGGACGCGGCCGACATGTAGTCACCCGCGATGGCAAAACCATTCTCCATGGGCGAGAAGAGCCGGCCGCCGGCGTAGAACTCCTCCGCCGAACCGCGGCGGTTGCGGCCCGCCCAGGTCGTGATCGCCAGGGTGACCGCGACGAACACGCTGAACAGCAGCAGTGCCAGGGTGCGGTGATCCTGCGTCATGCCACGCCCCCCTTGGCGCCCCGCGTCAGCTCCTGGGTGTCCCAGCGCAGTTCGAGCGCCGCCCGGTCGCGGCGCAGACGCGCGTGGCGGGTGTAGGCCCAGGTGAGCAGGAACGTGGTGAGGAACTGCCCGAGCCCCGCGAGCATCGCGACGTTCACGGCTCCCGCCACGGGCCGCGCCATCAGGCCGGGCGCGGTGGTGGCGGTCACGACGTAGGCGACGTACCAGGACAGGAACCCGGCGGCCGCCGGCAGCGCGAACCTCCGGTAGCGGCTGCGCACTTCCTGGAAGGCGGCGCTGCGCTGCACCTCGAGGTACACGTCGGCGGCGGCCGGCGGGGCTGCGTCAGGGGCCTCCGTGACATCCGACTCGCCCCATCCGGAGGCGAGGGCGTCGTACCAGGGATCGTCGTACCGGGGGGTTCTGGCGTCGCGGGGTCGGCCGTCGCTTGAGCACATGCCCAAGCATGGACAGAACGGAAAGAGCGCCGACCGGGCTTCTCGGAGCGTTTCACCCCATCAGGTGATTCAGCAGGCAAAGCCGCATACCAGGCACGCGCCACAAGAGGCGCGTTGCGCGGCACGAGGGCCCGGAACGACGGAACCGGCCGGGGCGCGCACCCCGGCCGGTCCGTACGGCGGTCTGGTCCCGCGTGCTGGTCCTACGTGTCGATGCGCGACCGGTCGAGCGTCGCGGCCGAGCTGGAGATGAACTCCTTGCGCGGCGCCACGTCGTTGCCCATCAGCAGGTCGAAGACCCGCTCGGCCGACTCGAGGTCGGTGAGGCTGATCCGCCGCAGGGTGCGGTGGCGCGGGTCCATGGTCGTCTCCGCGAGCTGGTCGGCGTCCATCTCACCGAGGCCCTTGTAGCGCTGGATGGAGTCCTTGTAGCGCACGCCCTTGCTCTCGAACTCCATGAGCTTGTCGCGCAGCTCGCGGTCCGAGTAGGTGTACACGTACTTGTCCTGGCCCTTCTTGGGCTGGACGAGCTCGATCCGGTGCAGCGGGGGCACCGCGGCGAACACCCGGCCCGCCTCGATCATCGGGCGCATGTACCGCTGGAAGAGCGTCAGCAGCAGCGTGCGGATGTGGGAGCCGTCGACATCGGCGTCGGTCATCATGATGATCTTGCCGTAGCGGGCCGCGTCGATGTCGAAGGTCCGGCCCGACCCCGCCCCTATGACCTGGATGATCGCCCCGCACTCGGCGTTCTTGAGCATGTCGGTCACGGACGACTTCTGAACGTTGAGGATCTTGCCCCGGATGGGCAGCAGCGCCTGGAACTCGGAGTTCCGGGCGAGCTTGGCGGTGCCCAGCGCGGAGTCGCCCTCGACGATGAAGAGCTCGCTGCGGTCGACGTCGTCGCTGCGGCAGTCCGCGAGCTTCGCGGGCAGCGAGGAGGACTCCAGGGCCGTCTTGCGGCGCTGCGCGTCCTTGTGCTGGCGGGCCGCGATGCGGGTCCGGGCGGCGGCGAGGGCCTTCTCGAGGACCACGCGCGCCTGTGCCGCCGCGTCCCGCTTGGGGGACGTCAGGAACGCCTTGAGCTCCTTGGCGATCACGCCGTTGACGATGCGGCGGGCCGCCGAGGTGCCGAGGACCTCCTTGGTCTGCCCCTCGAACTGCGGCTCGGCGAGGCGGACGGTGACGACCGCGGTCAGGCCCTCCAGGGCATCGTCCTTGACGATGTCGTCCTCGGCGACGCGGAGCATCTTCTTGGCGCGCAGCACCTCGTTCATGGTGCTGGCCACGGCGGTCTCGAAGCCCGCGACATGGGTGCCGCCCTTGGGGGTGGCGATGATGTTCACGAACGACTTCAGGGTGGTGTCGTAGCCGGTGCCCCAGCGCAGGGCGACGTCGACACCGAGTTCGCGGGTGACCTGGGTGGGGGTCATCTGGCCGTGCTCGTCCAGGACCGGGACCGTCTCCCTGAAGCTGCCCTGTCCGGTGAAGCGCAGGACGTCGCAGACCGGCTTGTCGGCCGCCAAGTACTCGCAGAACTCACTGATGCCGCCGTCGAAGCGGAAGGACTCCTCGCCCTTGCTCCCGCCCGCGCCGAGACCGACCTCGTCGCGGACGACGATGGTCAGGCCGGGCACCAGGAAGGCGGTCTGGCGGGCGCGCTGGTGCAGCGTCTCCAGGTCGAGCTTGGCGTCCTTGAGGAAGATCTGGC
The DNA here is from genome assembly GCF_040645135.1 of Streptomyces sp. NPDC046859. NCBI lineage: Bacteria > Bacillati > Actinomycetota > Actinomycetes > Kitasatosporales > Streptomycetaceae > Streptomyces > Streptomyces sp. NPDC046859. The sequence continues at coordinate 115,725 of NZ_JBEYXR010000010.1, read as the reverse complement.
GGTCGGCCCAGTACCGCACGCGCGTGCCCTCACGCGTCTTGGGGATCTTCTTCGTCCTGCGCAGGCCGCTCTTGGCCTCGAACTTCGCCGTCTGGCCGTCCGCGGCGAAGGCACCGGGCACACCGCGCCGGAAGCTGATCGCGTGGGTGTGGCCGCCCCGGTCGACCTCGACGTCCAGGCGGGCGGACAGGGCGTTCACCACGGAGGCGCCGACACCGTGCAGACCACCGGAGGCGGCGTAGGAGCCGCCGCCGAACTTCCCGCCGGCGTGCAGCTTGGTCATGACGACCTCGACGCCGGAGAGGCCGGTCTTGGGCTCGACGTCGACCGGGATGCCCCGGCCGTTGTCCCGCACCTCGACGGAGCCGTCGTCGTGGAGGATCACCTCGATGTGGTCGCAGTACCCGCCGAGGGCCTCGTCCACGGAGTTGTCGATGATCTCCCAGAGGCAGTGCATCAGACCGCGGCTGTCGGTCGACCCGATGTACATGCCGGGGCGCTTGCGCACGGCTTCGAGGCCCTCGAGGACGAGCAGGTGCCGCGCGGTGTAGTTGGAACCGTCCCGGTCTGCTCCTGCCAGCAGCGCTGTGGACGGCACGGACGTATCGGCGGTCACGCGGTTCGCTCCTCGCTGAATTTCAATGTGCGCCCTGGTGGGTACGGGCGTGGCTTCGGTTGCCGCTCAGAGGGTACCGAGGCCTGGTAGAGCCGTTGTAACGCCACCCTCGTAGGAAGTCACCCTAGTCCAGACTCGTATGGATGTTCGATCCCTCGGAGGAGTGAAGCACATATCACGTTCCCTTCCAGGCATGAACCATTTAGGCTCCGGGCACGTCCTCATGAACAAACCGGCAACCCGGCCGGGGAGGACCGACCATGACCGAGAGCGCGAAACCGTAAGCACGACAGCACGCGATACGGCACATTCGCCGCCACACCGGCAGCAGCCCACCACCCCCCGAAAAATTTCTCTCTGGGAGAAGCCACGAGCGGGAACGTTTTGGGGCTGGTTGGATGTTGACCCTGGTACGACAGCTCGTCGAGCTAGAGAAGAGGCGACGTGACTACTGTTCTGACCCCCGCGAGCCCCCTGACGGCCGCTGACCGCTGCGACCGTTGCGGCGCCCAGGCGTACGTGCGCGTCGTCCTGCTCAGCGGCGGAGAACTGCTCTTCTGCGCCCACCACGGTCGCAAGTTCGAGCCGGAACTCAAGAAGATCGCCGCCGAGATACAGGATGAGACGGAGCGGCTCACGACCGTTCCCGGGACGGCGACCGAAGAAGAGCGCTGACACCTCGCATCACGACGAGCCAGCATCGGCACAGGCCGGTAGACGGGCGGTCCCCCCTGAATCCTCAGGGGGGACCGCCCGCGCTCTTCCCAGCGGCGCTCAGCCGCTTCCCGCACTCCCCCGCGCCGCGGAGCGCCGGCCCGCGGCCCCGATGACGTCGGACACCCGTGTGTAGACACCGGGGCTCCCCGCACGCCCGCAGCCATTGCCCCAGGACACCAGTCCGATCAGCTTCCCCTGCGCGACCAGAGGCCCTCCGCTGTCCCCCTGACAGGCGTCCCGGCCTCCTGCGCGCTCCCCGGCGCACACCATGCTGTCGGCCATGTACCGCCCCTCGCCACCGCCCGGATACGCCTCCTCGCAGAACGCGTCCGGCAGCACCCGCACCCGCGCGGCCCGCAGTCCCCGCGGATAGTCCCCCGCTCCCGTGGCATCGCCCCAGCCGTAGACGAGGGCCTGGGTGCCCGGCCTGTAGGCGGGGTCGCCGGCGCCCGCCATACGGATGACCGCGGCGGCGGGCAGGGCCTCGGCGAGCGAGAGCACGGCGAAGTCGCCGTCGTTGGTGTCACCGTCGTAGTCCGGGTTCACCCGGGCGCCGCTGACGGGGATCTCCTTGCCGCGCGTGGACGTCAGATCGGTGCGCCCCGCGATCACTCTGAGGTCGCTCACCTGGTCCGGCGCGGAGCCCAGGACCTCCGAGCTGAGACAGTGGGCCGCCGTGAGCACGGTGGAGCGCCCCACGGCGACGCCCACGCAGAACTGCCCGGCCCGGGTACCCCCGAACCGGTCACGACTGGACAGCGCCACCGTCCAGGGACTCTGGGACACATCGACGGGGAACCCGCCCACGACGACACGGTCGGCGGCCGCCGGAGCGGCTGTGACCAGCGGTATGGCGGCCGCCGCAGCCGCGAGAACCAGCGGCCGGGCCAGCGCCCGGACAAAGGTACGACGCATGACGCTCCTCACTCTCGGGTGGTCATGGCACACCCAGAGTGATTCAGCCGGTCCACCCCCGCACCCGCGGAACGCAGAAGGGCCCGGCACCCTGAGGGGTGCCGGGCCCTTCTCGGACGTCGAGGCGACCTAGTCGAGGTAGTCGCGCAGGACCTGCGAGCGCGATGGGTGGCGCAGCTTCGACATCGTCTTCGACTCGATCTGGCGGATGCGCTCACGCGTCACGCCGTAGACCTTGCCGATCTCGTCGAGGGTCTTCGGCTGCCCGTCAGTGAGGCCGAAGCGCATGGAGACGACGCCGGCCTCGCGCTCGGACAGGGTGTCGAGCACGGAGTGCAGCTGCTCCTGGAGCAGCGTGAAGCTGACCGCGTCGGCCGGGACGACGGCCTCGGAGTCCTCGATGAGGTCACCGAACTCGCTGTCGCCGTCCTCGCCCAGCGGAGTGTGCAGGGAGATGGGCTCGCGGCCGTACTTCTGGACCTCGATGACCTTCTCCGGGGTCATGTCGAGTTCCTTGGCCAGCTCCTCCGGGGTGGGCTCGCGGCCCAGGTCCTGGAGCATCTGGCGCTGCACGCGGGCGAGCTTGTTGATGACCTCGACCATGTGCACCGGGATACGGATGGTGCGGGCCTGGTCGGCCATGGCGCGGGTGATCGCCTGCCGGATCCACCAGGTGGCGTACGTGGAGAACTTGTAGCCCTTGGTGTAGTCGAACTTCTCGACCGCGCGGATCAGACCGAGGTTGCCCTCCTGGATCAGGTCCAGGAAGAGCATGCCGCGGCCGGTGTAGCGCTTGGCCAGGGAGACCACGAGGCGGAGGTTGGCCTCCAGCAGGTGGTTCTTGGCGCGGCGGCCGTCCTCGGCGATGATCTCCAGCTCGCGCTTGAGCTTGGGGGCGAGCTTGTCGGCGTTGGCCAGCTTGTCCTCGGCGAACAGGCCCGCCTCGATGCGCTTGGCGAGCTCGACCTCCTGCTCGGCGTTGAGCAGGGGGACCTTGCCGATCTGCTTCAGGTAGTCCTTGACGGGGTCGGCGGTGGCGCCGGCCGCGGCGACCTGCTGCGCGGGCGCGTCGTCCTCGTCCTCGTCGGAGAGCACGAAACCGGCGCTCTCGGTGCCCTCGGGCTCGTCGCCGGGCTTCGCCTCTTCGAGGACCTCTTCCTCGATGAGCTCGGCGTCGTCCTTCTTGCCGGCGGTCTTCTTGGCCGTGGTCTTCTTCGCGGCGGCGGTCGTCTTCTTCGCCGCGGCCTTCTTGGCCGTCGTCTTCTTGGCGGCCGCCTTCTTCGCGGGAGCCTCGTCCTCGACGGCGGGTTCCGAGGACGGCGCCGCGGGTGTGGCGGCGGTGGCGGTGGCCTTCTTCGCGGTCACCGTCTTCGCCGCGACCGTCTTGGTGGCGGTGCGCTTGGCCGGACTCTTCGCTGCGACGCTCTTTCGGGTGCGCTTGGGCTCCGCGGCACTGACCATCAGCGTCACACCCTCTTCCTCGAGGATCTGGTTGAGGCTGCGCAGTACGTTCTTCCACTGAGTGGCCGGGATCTGGTCAGCTTCGAAGGCCCGACGCACATCGTCGCCGGCGATCTGCCCCTCAGCCTTTCCCCGCTCGATGAGAGCCATGACAGAGACGGACTCGGCGATCTCCGGCGGGAGCGTACGGGATGTGCTGGCCGACACGAACAACCTCTCGGAACGTTGGAAAGCGGCTTCCGGCCCCGTCCGATGCGGACAGGAGCCGACCACCGGCCTGGGGATTCGACCGACGGTGCGGGCGGGAGCCGGGAAGATGCACAGCGCCTCGAACGGCGTCCGTATTCCTTCCTCGGCTGTCACCTCTTAGGTCATCGCGCTGTTTCCCCGAGCGTTACGCCCAATCTGCGTGGCCCGAGTCACATCCCATAACCGACCAAAAGCAGACATAGACCAATATAAGAGTTCATCCTGAGGCCCGCCCCGGCGCGGTCACGGCTGTCGAGGCCCCTCTTCGCACCGTCGGACCCGCAGGATCCGTCGTGGATCCTGCGGGTCCGACGGGGAAGGGTGCGCGAACGGGGGATGCCCAGGAGGGGGAGGCATCACCCGGGCGCGGCACGCGGGGGGGTGGAGTCAGTGCTCGCGAGGCGCGGGCACCACGCGCTCCACCTCGGGGTGGACGGTGAGTAGCTGGCGCATGGCCGCCTCGGCGGCGGCGCCGTCGCCGGCCGCGAGGGCGTCGACGATCCTGCCGTGCTGGGTGAGCGACGTCTCGTTCGGCCGGTCACAGCCGGTCACCGGGCCGCCGGAGACCTGGAGAGCGGCCGAGACGATGCCGGAGAGGTGCTCGAGCATGCGGTTGCCCGCCATCTGGATGAGCAACGAGTGGAACTCGGAGTCGGCGCGGGAGAAGGTCAGGGCGTCGCCCTGCCCCATCGCGTGCCCCATGATCTCGACCATGTCGGCGAGGCGCTGCTGAACGTCGTCGCGCCCGTGCCCGGCGGCAAGACGGGCGGCGAGCGGCTCGATCGTCCAGCGCAGCTCGCTCAGCTCCCGGCGCTGGTCGTCGCGCTGGGGCCCGAAGGCCCGCCACTCGATGATGTCCGGGTCGAGGAGGTTCCAGTCACTGACGGGGCGCACCCTCGTACCGACGTTCGGACGGGCACTGACCAGGCCCTTCGCCTCCAGGACGCGGAGCGACTCCCGCACGACGGTCCGGGAGACCTCGAAGCGCTGGCCGATCTCCTCGGGCACGAGCGGACGGTCGGCGCCCAGGTCTCCGGACACGATCATCTGTCCGAGCTGCTGAACGAGTTGGCCGTGCAGCCCGCGTCCGCGGCTGCCCGCCGCACGGCGGCCAACGCGGCCGAGTTCGGGATCCGCACCCTCCCAGGTGGGGGTTCCGACGCGGTCGGCGACGGATGCCTCGGCGTAGGGGTAGCGGTCGAGTTCGCCCGGGCCGACGAGTCCGGAGTCGGCGGCGCGGGCGGCGGTCATCATGGTGTGCGCAAGGGTACTCACGCATCCTTTGTCGGCGTCGTTTCCAACTCCCTTGAGGTCTTTGGTGAAAAGCACACGAAAGGGTGATCGCTCACCCCGTCGCAATTGACGCCTTATCGGAAAGAAATGAGCTATCCCCGGGGAGTTGCGCTCAACGCCATTCAGAATAGGGCGGGAAGAGTCGTCATCGGACCTTGCCGCGTAGGGTCGTGAAAAGAAAAGCGCCCAGCAGAGCGGCGAGGGACAACGTCAGCGCGCCACCCACGGGTTGGGCGACCAGGCGCGCCACGGCCTCCACGTACCGCTCCCCGCCGAACGGCCACTGGTTCAGCAGCAGCTCCCGCATGCGCAGCGGGAACCCGGCCGCGGTCCGTACAGACGGTCCCTCCACGACCTTCTGTACGACGGGTACGACGGCCACGGGCACGGCGACCACCGCCGCGAGCCCCGCCGTGGTGGACCGGAACAGCCCGGCCGCGAGCACCCCGGCCCACGCGCACCCCACGACGAGCCCGAACCAACTGGCACTCAGCCGCAGCCAGTCCGAAGGAACCTCCGCGAGCTCCCGGCCGTACACGAGATAGAGCATCTCGATGTCGCAGCCCAGGGTGAGCACCGCGAGCAGCAGGGCGGTGGCGGTGGTGACCAGGAGCTTCGCGGTGAGCAGCCCCAGCCGGCGCGGGACGGTGCCGCGGTCGGCCGCCAGCGCGGGATGGCGGAACTCGTCGCCGAAGGCGATGGCGCCGAGCAGCCCGGCCCCGAGCGCCGCGGGCGGCAGCGGCAGCTGCACGGGCCACCCGGCCATCAGCCGGGGCCGCGGGGTGTGACCGATCCGCGCGAGCAGGACGGCGGTGACGGCGGACACGAGGAGCACGACCCCGCAGGTGACGAACCCGGTGCCGACACCGGCGGCGCGCCGCAGCTCGTAGCGCAGAGGGCGGAGCGGGCTGGGGGCGGGGCGGACGGAGATGGGGGGCGGGAGCTCGGGAAGCGCGTCGAGACCGGCGGAGGGCGCCTCGGCGGCCCGCTGCCTGGGAGCATCCTCCGCCGCCTCGGCCTCGGCATCGGCCTCGGTCGCGGTCCGCTTCCGGCCGCCGGAGCGCGCCTGCGGGGTGCGGGCCGCGGTCTTCTGCGGGGAGCGGTCCGCGGACTCCTGTGACGCGGCGGGCCGCTCACGCCGCTTGCGCGCCGGTTCCGACGCGGTGGCGGACGACTGCGCGGCCTCCGTCGCCGACGAGGACTCGGCGCCGGTCGGGCCGCCGCGGCGGGCGCGTGTCGCCGTCTGCTCGCGGGAGCCGGCGGAGCGCGCCGCGGCGGCCTTGCGCTGCGGCGCCACATCGGCGCGCGCCGCCTCGCCCGCGGACCGGTCGGCCGCCGCGGCCGGCCCCATGTCCCCGATCTCGTCGGCGAGTTGGTGGACCGGGATGCCGTGCCGGAACGCCGTCTCCCCGATGTCGGCGCATGTACTGCCGTACACCGACAGCCGGTTGCCGCTCTCGCGCACGACCTCGACCGAGCGGTGCGTGGCGCGGGCCTCCTTGGCGAGCAGGGTGGCGAGTCGGGGGGCGTGGGGGGTGCGGACGGCGACCCGGGGACGCAGCCGGGTGCGGGCGAAGTCGGCGGCCTCCTGGTCGGCGACGATCCGGCCCCGCTCCAGGGTGACGACCTGGTCGGCGGTGCCGGCGGCCTCCTTGGGGTCCGCCGTGCTGAACAGGACCGTGCCGCCCTGGGCGACGTGCGCGCGCAGCATGCCGTGCAGCCAGCGCTTCTCACGCGTCGAGAGGCCACCGGCGGGATCGTCGAGCACGAGGGTGTGCGGATCGGTCAGCAGGGCGCAGGCCAGCCCGAGGCGGCGGTCCATGCCGCGCGAGAGCGTGGAGAGCCGTTCGTCGCGCAGGCTGACGAGGCCGACCACCTCCAGCACCTCGTCGGCGCGCCGGGCGGGGACGCCGGCCGCCGCGCAGAGCATGCGCAGATGACCGCGGACCGTGCGGGCCGGATGTCCCGGCACGTCCCCGAGGACCACACCCACCTCGCGCGAGGGATGGGCGATGCGGTGCAGGGGACGGCCCCTGAAGTAGGTGACGCCACGGCCCCGTTGGAGTTCGAGCATGAGTCTGAGCACCGTGGTCTTGCCCGCACCCGGCCCCCCGAGCAACGCGGTGACGCGCCCCGCGCGCGCCTCGAACGAGACGTCGTCGACGGCGGGGGGAAGGTCCTTGCGAGGGTCGCTGGTCAATCCGATGGCCTGGATCACCCGCAGCAAGATAGCGCGCTATGTCCGTTTTTTCGGGTAGGGCAAGGCCCGCTTCCGGGACCCTCTCCACGCGGCCGGCCCGGGCCCGGCTCCCCGCCCTTCGGCCACGCCCGCGCCGGAACGCCGTGCGGGCCGCCGCGTCAGACCTCGGGGCGCAGCATCGGGGGGTTGAGCAGCGTCGCCCCGCCGGCCCGGAAGAGCTGTGCCGGGCGCCCCCCTTGGCGGGTGGTGGTGCCGCCGGTCGGGACGAGGAACCCTGGTGTGCCCGTCACCTTGCGGTGGAAGTTGCGCGGGTCGAGCGCCACGCCCCACACCGCCTCGTACACACGGCGCAGCTCGCCCACGGTGAACTCGGCGGGGCAGAACGCCGTGGCCAGCGACGAGTACTCAATCTTGGACCGGGCGCGTTCCACTCCGTCGGAGAGGATCTGCGCATGGTCGAAGGCGAGCGGTGCGACGGGCTCGCCGTCCCGGCCGTAGCCGCCCTGCTGCAGCAGCTCGTCGACCGGCGCCCAGCGCGCGTTGCTCGCGTCGCCTCCCGCCGTCGGCGCGGGCAGGTCGGGGGCGAGCGCCAGGTGGGCCACGCTGACGACCCGCATCCGGGGGTCCCGATCGGGGTCGCCGTAGGTCGCGAGCTGCTCCAGGTGAGCCCCGTGATCCTGGGCCGGGGCGCCCGGATCGTGCGCCCGCAGACCGGTCTCCTCGGCCAACTCGCGCGCCGCCGCCTGCGCCAGATCCTCGTCGGCCCGCACGAACCCGCCGGGAAGCGCCCAGCGTCCCTGGAACGGGGGCTCACCCCTGCGGACCGCCAGCGCGCACAAGGCGTGACGGCGCACGGTCAGCACGACCAGGTCCACGGTGACGGCGAAGGGCGGAAAGGCTGACGGGTCGTAGGGCATGCGGCGATCATAGTCGTCTGCCTGACGATAAACACTCCCTTCCGTGGGCGGGGTGATCGCGGCTCGGGGTCACGTCCGGATTCGCCTGCGCCTCCTCACTCGGCCGTACCGCCACCCCCGTCGCACCCTCCGTCCGGACGGGCCGTCGTCCCACGAGCGGGCCTCTTCCTCGGCGCGCGGTCAGCCGTGCCCTTCGTGGCGTCGGGAGAGGGCGTCCCCGGTCGCGCGGGCCCCGGGTGCGTACCAGCCGCAGTACGCGGGCGGGGGATCCTGGCCCGTCGCTCCCGTCCCGGGCTCCTCCCCGCGCGGGAGGCGCCGCGGGAGGCGCTCGACGGGTGGCGGGACCGGGCCAGGCGGCGTTCCTCGGAGGCAGTATCCGGCTCGTCCGGTGCCTCCTGCGCCGCGCCGGCCAACCGCCGGCCCGCGTCCCCGCTCCCCTCCCCCGACGGCTCCGCCGCTCCCGCGAGGTCCGCCACTCCCGCGCTCCCCCTGCTCCGCCCGGTGCGTTCCGCCCGGAGGCAGCGGCGGATCGACTCCGGGTCGAGTCCCTCGTTGCAGGCCTGGTGGAGCAGGCGGGCGAAGAGGTAGTCGGGGTCGGCCGCGAGGGCCATGGCGAAGGCCTCGCGTGCCTCCAGGTCGTCGCCGCTCGACCAGGCGACCCAGCCGGCCAGTGTCAGGGGCGCTGCCGCATGCTCCTGGTAGGGCCGCACGCAGCGGCGGGCGAGCGCCCGCCACAGCCGCAGGGCGGGCGCGGCCTCGCCGCCCTCCATCCACTCGGCCACGCGGTCCCGGGTCGCACGGTCCTGGAGGCCCAGAATGAGCCGCGCCGCCTCATCGTGTGCGAGCAGTTCGTCGTCGCGGAGGTCCGCGATGAGCGTCCCGGACACGAGCGGGGCCTCGGCGAACCGGCGCAGCGTCCGCTCGGCCAGCTCCAGCGTCTCCGCCGCGACGCCGGCCCGCGTGGCCTCGTCGAGGACCCTGGGCACCAGTTGCAGGGCCACGGTGTCGAGGGCGACCTCCTGCTCCAGGGCCGCCCCGGTCTCCAGGGGCTGCAGCCGCGCCCTCAGCTGACGGAGGGAGCCGCGGACCTGCATCCCCGCGTAGGCGGCGGCCGCCGCCAGGACGGACGTGCCCGGGAGGCCCATGGGCCGGCCCTCGGGCGGGCAGCACTCGCCCCGGTCGCAGCAGTAGGACCAGAAGCGGCCGTCCGAGATGCACAGGGCCTCGACGACGGGGACGTCCAGGCTGCCGCACGCGAGGCGGGTCTTCTGGGCCAGCGGACGGAGCCGCTCCATGACCTGCCGGCCGGTCTCCCCCTTCGCCGGTTCCTGGCAGAGGAAGGCGACCATCTGCTCCGGCTTCGCGCCCCTGCGCTCACTGCCGGTCACAAGGCCGAGGGCCAGCTGACCGGCGGCGGATTCCCAGTCGTCGGCGCTCGCGGGGATACCGAGGCGGGCCCGGCCGCCGAAGCGGCCCCGGCCACCCGCGTCGTGCAGCGCGACCAGCACGATGCTGTCCTCCGGGCGGTACCCCAGCAGATACGGCAGGGCGTCGGCCAGCTCGTCGGGGGTGCGCAGGGTGACCTGGTGCTCCGGGAGCGGGCGGTCCCGCACCGCCGGCATCCGGTCCGGGCCGGTCGTTCGCCGGGCGTGCTGCCGCTCGCAGCCGACGGTGTCGTCGTTGTCGGGGGTTCCGGTCGTTCCGCTGTGGTTCGTCATGCGCCGACGATCTCGCGGAACTCAAAAGTCCGCTTGAGCCTGTGGATAAGTCCGACCAGGGACACGACAACAACGAGCGGCCCGCCCGGCATCCGACCGCTCCCTGCCCGACCCTCGCCGCCCTCCGCCCGGCCCCCCGTAACCCGTCACCCGGCCCCTGTCACCCGCTGGCCGCGAGCACCAGCGGAAGCACCTCCCCGCTGCCCGCCCTGCGCAGCAGCCGGGCGGCGACCGCTAGCGTCCAGCCGGTGTCGGTGAAGTCGTCCACCAGCAGCACGGGACCGGGCGTGCCGGCCAGCGCACCGGCCAGGTCACCGGAGACGGTGAAGGCTTCGGTCAGCCCCTTGAGCCGCTGTGCGGAGTTGCTGCGCCGGGCCACGTGGGCACCGTCCTGCCCGGCGTACGTCAGCGCGCCCAGGAAAGGCAGCCGGCCGATGGACGCGACACCGCGCGCGAGGGAGCCCACCAGCTCGGGACGGGTCAGCGACGGGACGGCGACGACGCCCACCGGCCGGTCCACGGCGTCGGGGACGTCCGGGGCCCAGCCGCCCGGGGAGCGCGCCCAGTCGGCGAGGACGGCCACCACGGCCTTCAGCACGTCGTCGGGGACCGGGCCGTCGGGCGCGTTCTCGGCGAGCAGCGGGCGCAGCCGGTTGCCCCAGCCGATGTCCGAGAGCCGCCCCAGGGCGCGTCCCGTCGCGCACTGCTCACCGGCCGGGATGCGGCCCTTGAGTTCGACTCCCAGCGCGGGCATCCCGGTCGGCCACATCCGGCGCGGTTCGATCTCCACGCCGGGGCGGTCCAGCTCCTTGGCCGCGCCGGTCAGCGTCTCCGGCGAGACGGAGGCGTCGGCCCAGGGGCCGGCGCAGTTGTCGCAGCGGCCGCACGGGGCGGCCCCCTCGTCGTCCAGTTGCCCGCGCAGGAACTCCATCCGGCACTGGGACGTGCCGACGTAGTCGCGCATGGCCTGCTGCTCGGCCGCCCGCTGACGCGCCACGCGCGCGTAGCGTTCGGCGTCGTACACCCACTCGGCGCCGGTCGCCGTCCAGCCGCCCTTGACCCGCTTGACCGCGCCGTCGACGTCGAGCACCTTCAGCATCGTCTCCAGCCTGCTGCGGCGCAGGTCCACCGACGCCTCCAGGGCGGGCACGGACAGGGGCCGTCCGGCGTCCGCGAGCGCGGCGAGGGTCTGGCGGACCTGCGGCTCGGGCGGGAAGGCGGTGTCCGCGAAGTAGCGCCAGATGGCCTCGTCCTCCTGCCCCGGCAGCAGCAGCACGTCGGCGTGCTCGACGCCACGGCCGGCCCGTCCGACCTGCTGGTAGTAGGCGATCGGCGAGGAGGGCGAACCGAGGTGCACCACGAAGCCCAGGTCGGGCTTGTCGAAGCCCATGCCCAGGGCGGAGGTCGCGACCAGCGCCTTGACGCGGTTCGCCAGGAGATCGTTCTCGGCCTGCAGCCGGTCCGCGTTCTCCGTACGGCCCGTGTAGGACGCGACGGCGAAGCCTCGCTGCCGCAGGAACGCGGTGGCCTCCTCGGCCGCGGCGACCGTCAGCGCGTAGACGATGCCCGAGCCCTGCAGCTCGTCCAGGTGCTCCGCGAGCCATGCGAGGCGGTGCGCGGCGTCCGGCAGCCGGACCACGCCCAGCCGCAGGCTCTCCCGCTCCAGCGGTCCGCGCAGCACCAGGGCCTCCCCGGCGCCGGTGCCCAACTGCTCGGCCACGTCGGCGGTCACGCGCGCGTTGGCCGTCGCCGTCGTGGCCAGCACGGGGACACCGGGTGACAACTCGGCGAGCATGGCGCGCAGCCGCCGGTAGTCGGGGCGGAAGTCATGGCCCCAGTCGGAGATGCAGTGCGCCTCGTCGACCACGAGCAGACCGGTCGTGGCCGCCAGCTTGGGCAGCATCTGGTCGCGGAAGTCGACGGAGTTCAGGCGCTCGGGGCTGACGAGGAGCACATCGGTCTCCCCGCGCTCGATCTCGCCGTGGATCGTCTCCCACTCCTCGGGGTTGGCCGAGTTGATGGTCCGCGCGCGGATACCGGCCCGCGCCGCCGACTCGACCTGGTTGCGCATGAGCGCGAGCAGCGGCGAGACGATCACCGTCGGTCCCGCGCCGCGCCGGCGCAGCAGCGCCGTCGCGACGAAGTACACCGCGGACTTCCCCCAGCCGGTCCGCTGGACCACCAGGGCCCGCCGGCGCTCGCGCACCAGCGCCGCCACCGCCTGCCACTGGTCCTCCCGCAGGCGTGCCCCGGGGGTCCCCACGAGCTCGGCGAGGATGGCATCGGCTTCGGTGTGCAGCTCCAGGTCGTCCATGTCTCCATGCAACCCGAAGACCGGGCGGATCAGCCACTCACAGCAGGTGACAACCCTCTCACGTGCGGTTCCGTCGCCGCCCCGGGTCACTGCCGACGGTCTTCCGGCGGTCCGCCCATGCGTCGCGGCCGGCATTTCCGGGTAGGGATATAACTCCCGAGCCATCCGATATCGGTCGGCGACGCCAATTGCTCGTTGCCGCAACCAGGTTCGCCAGGAAGAATTGAAGTCCGCTCCCCGCACGGCTCGTCCGTGGTCCGGTAGGGCTCTGCTGCGGTGCGCGCTCCCCCGAATCCGACCTCGCCCTCCGTGTGGGCGCGTAGCCGAAGGGAGGACCGTGACCTTCGGATTCGCTCCGTCCTCCGCGGCATCCACGTCGACGTCAGCCGACCTGCCCGCCGCATCCGCCAACCCTCTGGCCCGCATGCTCGAACCCGCCGAATGGGCCGCCGCGGGCATCCCGCTGCTGCGCAATCCCCGCGAGGTCGTCAGCGGACTCCACTCCCGGCATCGCCCCAAGCCGTCGACCGCGATCGTGGCCGTCCTCGATCCGGACGAGCGGCTGCGGGCGAGCGCGTCGTTCGTCCGCCGCCCGGCGCCCGCGGACGGCTGGATGTTCCGCAACGCCCTGCTGTCCCAGCTCCGCCGCGTCATCCCGCACGACCTGCGGCGCCGCACCCCGGTGCGCACCGCGGTCCTGCTCTACTGCCGCGAGGGCGACGGGCGTTGGACGGAGGAGGATGGCGCGTGGATGTGGGGGCTGCGGGACGCCTGCACGCTGCACGGCCTGCGCTGCGGGGCGTATATCACGCTGACCCGCGACGGCTGGCAGGTCCTCGGGGAGGGCCGTGGCGGCCGCCGCCCGAGCACCGACTCGACGCCGGAGCCGTTCGCCACGTCCGGGTCCCCGCTGCCGATGCCCCGCACCGGCGGCGCGGCGTCGGAGGTCCTGCGGCGCGCGGCGGCGCGCTGAGGCCGAGCCGGCGAACGGCCCCGGTGCCCGGTCCCGGCCACCACCGGGCGCCGTGAGCCCGATCGGGTACGACCCGGCATCACGAATGGCCCACGGGCACAGCAGGGACAAGGACCGCCCCGGCGCTCGGCGCCGCGACGAGACGCACGTACGCGGGGAGTCCGGCCTGCCCGGCCGCACACCGGCGTCGTACGCGCCCTCTCACCATGAAGCGCCCCGCCCGGGTGCTGGTCGGCGACCGTGCCGGGCGGGCGAGCCGGTGAGGGCTCAGACGCCCGCGCCCAGCACCGAGTTGATGCGCTGCGGGTCGCCGCAGACGATCAGCAGGGCACCGGCCCGGCCGAGGGCCAGCGGCAGGGTCGCGGCGGCCACCGCATCGGTCCCGCCGTTCAGCGCCACGACGACCACCTGGCGCGGCGCCGCACGGCCGGCCGCGGAGGCGTCGGCGTAGAAGACGTCGTCTCCCGCGTCGTGCTGCGCCCAGTAGGCGGCTTCGCCGAACGACAGTTCGTGGGCGGCCCACGGGTGCTGTTCGCCGGTCGTGATCACCAGCACCTCACCGGGGGCACGCCCCGAGTCGAGGAGCAGGTCGACGGCTTCCTCGGCGGCGTCGAGCGCACCCTCGGGCGAGGCCGGGATCAGCTGGATCTGCGGGGCGGCCGGGGTCGGGGCGGAGACCGCGGCAACGGCCGGAGCCGACGGGCCGGGCTTGGCAACGGCCACGTCACGCGGGGTGCGTTGCGCCGGCGGCGTGGGCCGCAGGGGCCCGGGGCGGCCGGGACGCGACGGAGCCGCGGGGCGTGGGCCGGGGACGGGGCGGGGGGTCGGCGCGGTACGGCCACTGGCCGAAGTGGCGCGGGGACCCTGGGCACTCTCGTGAATCTGAGGCTCCTCGGGAATGAGAGGCATGAGCTGATTTTTATCAAACGCTGGTCCGGCTGGCGCCGGCGGGTGGCACACAAGTGCGAGCGGAAACGTCAGAAGTCGAAGCCGAGCTGGCCCTCGATCGCCGGAACGCTTCCCTCCACCCACGTGCGGACCTTCTTGAGGTGCCGCCACTGGGGCAGCGCATCAAGATACGCCCACGACAACCGGTGGTACGGGGTGGGTCCCCGCTCCGCCAGTGCGGCCTTGTGCACGGGCGACGGATACCCGGCGTTGTCCGCAAAACCGAAGTCTGCATGGTCGATACCCAGTTCGGCCATCATTTTGTCGCGCTGGACCTTGGCGATCACCGAGGCCGCGGCCACCGCCACGCACGACAGGTCGCCCTTGATCACCGTACGGACCCGCCAGGGGGTCCCGAGGTAGTCGTGCTTGCCGTCGAGGATGACCGCGTCGGGCCGGACCGGCAGGGCCTCCAGGGCGCGCACCGCGGCGAGCCGCAACGCGGCCGTCATCCCCCGCTCGTCGATCTCCTCCGGGGAGGCGTGCCCGAGGGCGTACGAGGTCACCCAGGTCCGCAGTGTCTCCGCGAGTTCGGTGCGGCGCTTGACGGTGAGCAGCTTGGAGTCCGTGAGCCCTTCCGGGGGCCTGCGCAGTCCGGTGATCGCGGCACAGACGGTGACGGGACCGGCCCAGGCACCACGCCCGACCTCGTCGACACCGGCAATTATCTTCGCTCCGGTCGTGGCTCGGAGGGAGCGCTCGACGGTGTGGGTAGGCGGTTCGTACGGCATGGCGCCCTTAGCCTACGCCGCCCGCAGCGGCCTCCGACACCCGGTTCACCGCACGCGGACCACGCCCGGACGAGCGCCCGGTCAGGAGCCCGGCCTGCGGAGCAGCGGGATCATGAACTGGTCGATCATCTCCTCCAGATCTCGATCCTCCCATTCGCTTCCGCACATCTTCGACCGGTACATCATCATCGCCGGGATGGCGTCGTAGGCGTAGCCGTTCGCCGCGTCTTCACGCACTTCACCCCGCTTGATTCCCCGGACGATGACCTCACGCAGCAGTCTGATCGTCGGCTCGACCAGCCCCTCGAAGATCACGGTATGGAAGCGTTCGGCCTGGATGTCTTCACACTCGTGAATGACTGCGCGAAGTGCGTGCCCCGGGCGCGAGAACATCGCGTCGCGCGCCAGCCGGCACAGGGCGAGCAGGTCCCCGCGCACGGATCCGACGTCGGGAGCCGACTCCAGCGGCGGCAGTCCGGCCCGCAGCGCGTCGGCGACGAGGTCCTCCTTGGAGGGCCAGCGACGGTAGACGGCGGCCTTCCCGGTCTGCGCGGAGGCCGCGACGCCCTCCATCGTCAGACCCTTCCAGCCGACGGTGCTGAGCTGCTCCAACGCGGCGTCCAGGATCGCCTGTTCGAGCACCGCGCCGCGCCGGCGCGGGGAGGCGGGCCGAGCGGGAGCGGCCGTCCGGCGCGAGGTAACCATCTGAGCGTCTCCAACGAACGAGCGAAGCGGGGCACGGGAGGCGCGAGCGCCGCGCGGCGACCGAAGGGGGACGCGCCGCGTGACCACGCCCTCCCCCAGCATGTCAGGCGACGGCCGCTCTTTCGATGCCCCCGGCACCGAAACGGCTGGAACCGTCAGGGACGGACGGGGCCGTCCGCTCGCCCCGGCACCCCGCTGACCAGCACGACGACGGACGCCTGGAAGGACCCCCTTAGAGAACGCTTGTGTTCACTAAGGAGGACTCGCTATCGTCCCCACTAGTGAACGCGCACGTTCACTACTTCGTCTTTGGGGGACGCTCTGTGACGCATGATCAGATACAGACCCACTCACCCGCGCCCGCTCCACCGGGCCCGGCCTCCCGCCCGTCGCATCCGGGCATCGCCCTCGCGGTCATCGCCGCGTGCCAGCTGATGGTGGTCCTCGACGCCACCATCGTCAACATCGCCCTGCCCGACATCCAGACCGCGCTCAACTTCTCCACGACCGACCTGACCTGGGTCGTCAGCGCCTACACGCTCACCTTCGGCGGCCTGCTGCTGCTCGGCGGGCGAGCCGGTGACATCCTCGGGCGCCGCCGGGTCTTCATCACCGGCATCCTGCTGTTCACCTTCGCCTCGCTGCTCGGCGGCCTCGCCCAGGAGCCCTGGCAGTTGCTCGCCGCGCGCGTCCTGCAGGGCATGGGCGGCGCCATCGCCTCACCCACGTCGCTCGCGCTGATCACCACGACGTTCCCCGAAGGCCCCGAGCGCAACCGGGCGTTCGGCATCTTCGCCGCCGTCTCCGCGGGCGGCGGCGCCATCGGGCTGCTGGCCGGCGGGCTGCTCACCGACTGGCTCGACTGGCGGTGGGTGCTCTTCGTGAACGTGCCCATCGGCGTTCTCATCGCGGCCGTCGCGCCGCGCTACATCAACGAGTCCGAGCGCCACCCCGGCCGTTTCGACCTGACCGGCGCGCTCACCTCCACGCTCGGCATGGTCGCACTGGTCTACGGCTTCATCCGCGCGGCGTCCGACGGCTGGCGGGACTCCCTGACGGTCGGCGCGTTCGGCGCGGCCCTGGTGCTGCTCGCCGCCTTCCTGTACGTCGAGAGCCGGGCCAAGGAACCGATCACCCCGCTGCGGATGTTCGCCGACCGCAACCGCTCGGGCACGTACCTGATCATGATCAGCCTCGCCGCGGCGATGTTCGGCATGTTCTTCTACATCGTGCTGTTCGTGCAGAACGTACTGGGCTACTCCCCGATCCGCGCCGGACTGGCCTTCCTGCCGGTCACCGTGGTGATCGCCGTGGGCGCAGGGATCTCGCAGCGGCTGCTGCCGGTGCTCGGCCCCAAGCCGTTCCTGATGGCCGGTACCACGCTCGCGGCCATCGGTCTCGCCTGGCAGTCCCTGGTCGACTCGGGCAGCTCGTACGTGGGCGGGGTGCTCGGCCCGATGCTGATCTTCGGCCTCGGTATGGGCCTCAACTTCGTCACGCTCACCGTGACCGCCGTGTCCGGTGTCGCCCCGCGCGAGGCGGGCGCGGCCTCCGCCCTGCTCAACACCACGCAGCAGGTGGGCGGCGCGCTCGGTCTGTCCATCCTCACGACCGTCTTCGGCTCCGCCAGCCGCGACGAGGCGACCGAGCAGGCCGCGTCGTTCATGGCCCGGGCCACGCCGGAACAGAAGGCCGCGTTCGCCGAGTCGGGTCAGCTGCCGGCGCCCTGGGGCCACGAGGTGCTGTCCCAGGGCATCTCCACGGCGTTCATCCCGGCCGCCGCCATGGCCGTCCTGGCGTTCGTCGTCGCCGCGGTCGTGGTGCGGGTCCGCCGGAGCGACCTGGACGCCCTCTCCGGGACGGCGGGTCCCCTGGCCGGATGACGGACGGGGCCCGCACCGCGCGGCGGACGACCGGCTCGGGTCCGGAGACAGGTGACGAGGACCCCGGGCCGGTCATCCGTACGCCCCGGCGCCGTGGAACGCCCTCCCGCTACACCGGGGCGTGCACCCACTCCGGAAGCGCCTCGGTCCGGCGCAGCCACTCGGCGGGGACCGACCCGGCCTTGCCGGAGCCGATCACGCCGCCCACGATGGCGCAGGTCGTGTCCATGTCGCCGCCGACCTGGGCGGTCGTCCAGAACGCCTCCTCGTAGTCACCGAGGGCGCGCGCGGCCGACCAGAGCGCGAACGGCACCGTGTCATGGGCCGTCGTCCGCCGGCCGCAGCCCAGGACGGCCGCCACGGTGGCCGCGTCGCCGTAGTCGAGCATGTCCCGGGCGCGGCGCAGTCCCGCGGCGACCGCGCTCTTCGGGACGAGGGCGACGACGTCGTCCAGGAGCGACTCGGGGCGTGGCGGCCCGCCGGGAGCGGCGGCCAGGGCTGCCGCGGCGGCGACGGCCATGGCCCCGACGACCGCCTCACGGTGCTGGTGCGTGGGGTAGGCCGAGATCTCGGCCTGGTGCGTGGCCTGCTCGGGGTCGTCGGCGTACCAGGCGCCGAGGGGGGCGATCCGCATCGCCGCGCCGTTGCCCCAGGAGCCCTGTCCGTTGAACAGCGCGGCGGACAGCTCGCGCCAGTCGCCGCCCTCCCTGACCAGGCGCAGCAGCCGGTTGACGGCGGGCCCGTAGCCCCGGTCGAAGTCATGGTGCTCGGCGAAGGAGCGGGCGAGGGCGTCCTGGTCGATCCGGTGGTGGGTGCTCAGCACGGCCACCACCGAACCGGCCATCTCCGTGTCGTCCGTCCACTGCCAGGGGCCCGGGGGCAGCTCGCGGCGCTTGAGCAGCGGGTAGTTCACCGGGACGAAGAACTGCGAGCCCAGCGCGTCCCCGACCGCCAGTCCGCGCAGGCTGGCCAGGGCGCGCTCCAGGCGCTCGTCGGGGGAGGAATCAGCGGTCATCGCACTGCCACTCTATCCGGTGATCCCGTACGGCTCCGGGTCACGCCAGCGGTGAAACGGCCTGTCCAGGGTGTACTTGCCGTCGTCCCCCAGAACGAGCATCCGCATCTCCGCGTTCCCCGGATTGGACAGGGATTCGAATTCCGCGACCGTCCAGTGGAACCAGCGCATGCAGAACAGCCGCATGGCCAGCCCATGGGTCACGAGCAGCACGTTCGGCGGATGGTCGGGGGCCTCGAAGCTTCGGAAGAGGCTCTCCAGGAAGCCGCCGACCCGGTCGTAGACGTCGGCGCCGGACTCGCCCTGCGCGAAGCGGTAGAAGAAGTGGCCGTAGGCGTCCCGGTACGCCTTCTGGAGGCGGACGTCGTCGCAGTCCTGCCAGTTCCCCCAGTCCTGTTCCCGCAGGCGGGGCTCCTCGCGGACCCGTACGAGCTCACGGTCGAGGTGGAAGGCACGCAGCGTCTCGTGCGTGCGGCGATAGGGGGAGACGTACACGCTGACGCGTTCGCGGCCGAAGACCTCCCGCAGCCGTTTGCCGGTCTCCGCCGCCTGCTGCCAGCCCCGCTCGGTCAGGGCGAGAGCATGGTCGGGTTCACGCTCGTACACGGTGTCATCAACATTGCCGGTTGACTCCCCGTGCCGGACAAGGACGATGCGCCGTGGTCGTGCCATGCCAAAACCCTAGATCGGGTGACGGCTGATCGAGCACTCCTGGGGGCTCCATACGGCGTAGGTCACACATTTTCCGCCTCACGGGTCACATCGGGACGCGTGGACGAGGGGTGATGTCACACCGTCCAGGTGGGCTCCAGTTGCACGATGTCACCGGTGAGGGCGGCCACGTCCGCCTCCGTCTGGGCCCGCAGGGCCAGCCGCTCCACCCGTTCGGTACGGTACTTTCCGTGCTCGGCCGCCGACCGCCACATGGACAGCACCAGGAACTCGGGTCCCGGCGCCTCGCCGAACAGCCCGCGGATCATGCCCGGCGACCCGGCCATCGCGGGGTTCCAGACCTTCTCCTGCATGAGCGTGAAGTGCTCGGCCCGCTCTTCGTGGACCCGGCAGTGCGCCACCCGGACGAGGTCCGCGTCGGTGAAGCGCGGCTCGAAGCCCGTCTTCACGTCGAAGCGGTAGTCGAAGAGCTTGACCTGCGCGTCCTTGAAGGTGCCCGACTGGGTGGCGGCCAGCCGGTCGTGGGAGCGGGCCATGAAGGAGTCGTAGAAGGAACGGCTCTCCCAGAACGAGAAGACGTGCGCCACCCCCTGCCGCCCCCGGCTCCACCCACCGCCTTGCCCCCTGAACCCCGGCTCCCCCAGAAGCCCCGCCCATTTCCGCTGCCCCCGCTCGAAACCGCGGCGGTCCACCACGGTGCAGCGAATCCACTTGACCAGCACCGCGCCATCGTAAGGCCAGGGGGCGTGGCGCCGGTCACGGTCGGCGGCAGTGCTCTGCGGCACAGGTTCCGCCTCGCGTGGCAGGATGGACAACCGGCCTTGTCCGCCGGGCAGTTCGGGTCGAGGCATGCGCGGTACGGGGAAGGGGAAACCTGGTGAACGCCATCAGCAAGAGCTTCCGGAAGGTCGAGATCTCGGTCAAATGGGATCCGAGTCCGGCAGGGCAGCCGCCCACCGACCTGGACATAGTGGCCGCCACCTACGCGGCGAGCGATCCCTACGGCGATCCCGTCTACGTGGTCCACTTCGACAGCCGCTCCCCCGACGGCACGATCCATCTGAACCGGGACAGCAAGGACGGCCAGGGCTTCGGCTGGGACGAGGTGCTGACCGTGGAGCTCGACCGGCTCGACGCACGGTACGCGCGTGTGCTGGTCGGTGTGGTCATCCAGCAGCACCCGGCGCAGCGGACCTTCGTGAGTGTCGTCAAGCCGGCCCTGCGGATCCGCGAGGGCTACACGGTCCTGGCCGAGGACGACTTCGGCGGGGTCCTCGGCGCGACGGCGGCGACGGTCGCGGAGTTCGTCCGGGACGGCTCGACGACCTGGGACTTCCGTCCCGGCGTACACGGCTTCGAGGACGATCCGGCGGACTTCACGCAGATCATGGGCCGCCGCCGCACCTGAGGGCAGTCGGCAGGCGGACACGGGAGAGGGGCGCCGGCACGATCGCCGGCGCCCCTCTCGTCACGCGTCACTCACAGCGGGTCAGCTGCAACCGCTGGTCGATCCGCAGCCCTCGCAGATGTAGCAGGAACCGGCCCGCTGCATCTTCGTACCGCAGGAGAAGCACAGCGGGGCGTCGGCCTGGATGCCCAGCTGCATCTCCACCAGCTCGGCGCTGGTGTGGGCCTGCTTCGGGGCGGGCTTGGCCGCCTCCACCTCGGACGTCGGCGTGGCGACGGCCTTCAGCTCCTGGGCGCGCGGCGCCGACTGCGCCAGGCCCTCGACGTCGACCTCGTCGTCGTCGATGGACTGCTCGTACGAGCCGGTCTCCAGGTGGCGCTGACGCTCCTCGGCGGAGTGGATGCCGAGCGCGGAGCGCGTCTCGAAGGGCAGGAAGTCCAGCGCCAGGCGGCGGAAGATGTAGTCGACGATCGACTGCGCCATCCGCACGTCCGGGTCGTCGGTCATACCGGCCGGCTCGAAGCGCATGTTGGTGAACTTCGAGACGTACGTCTCCAGCGGCACGCCGTACTGAAGGCCGACGGAGACCGCGATGGAGAAGGCGTCCATCATGCCGGCGAGGGTCGAGCCCTGCTTGGACATCTTCAGGAAGACCTCGCCGAGACCGTCGTCCGGGTAGGAGTTGGCGGTCATGTAGCCCTCGGCGCCGCCGACGGTGAAGGACGTCGTGATGCCGGGACGGCCCTTGGGCAGGCGCTTGCGGACCGGGCGGTACTCGACGACCTTCTCGACCGTCTCACGGATGGTGGCCTCGGCCTTCTCCGTGATCTCGGTCTTCTCCTTCTCCTTGGTCTTCGCGGAGAGGGGCTGGCCGACCTTGCAGTTGTCGCGGTAGATGGCGAGCGCCTTGACGCCCATCTTCCAGGCCTCGAAGTAGATCTCCTCGACCTCCTCGACGGTCGCCGTCTCCGGCATGTTGACCGTCTTGGACAGGGCGCCGGAGATCCACGGCTGGATCGCGGCCATCATGCGGACGTGGCCCATCGGGGAGATGGCGCGCTCGCCCATGGCGCAGTCGAACACCTCGTAGTGCTCGGGCTTGAGACCGGGGGCGTCGATCACGTTGCCGTTCTCGGCGATGTGGGCGACGATCGCCTCGATCTGCTCCTCCTGGTAGCCCAGGCGGCGCAGGGCCTGCGGGACGGTGCCGTTGACGATCTGCATCGAGCCGCCGCCGACCAGCTTCTTGAACTTGACCAGCGCGAGGTCGGGCTCGAGGCCGGTGGTGTCGCAGGACATCGCGAGACCGATGGTGCCGGTCGGGGCGATGACGGACGCCTGCGAGTTACGGAAACCGTTCTTCTCGCCGAGGCGCTGAACGTCCTGCCAGGCCTCCGTGGCGGCGGCCCAGATCGGCGTGTCCAGGTCGTCCACGCGGACGGCCACGGCGTTGGCGTCGGCGTGCTGCTTCATGACGCGCAGGTGCGGCTGCGCGTTGCGGGCGTAGCCGTCGTACGGGCCGACGACCGCGGCGAGTTCGGCGGAGCGCTTGTACGAGGTGCCGGTCATCAGGGAGGTGATGGCACCGGCGAGGGCGCGGCCGCCCTCGGAGTCGTAGGCGTGGCCGGTCGCCATCAGCAGGGCGCCGAGGTTGGCGTAGCCGATGCCGAGCTGGCGGAACGCGCGCGTGTTCTCACCGATCTTCTGCGTCGGGAAGTCCGCGAAGCAGATGGAGATGTCCATCGCGGTGATGACGAGCTCGACGACCTTGGCGAAGCGCTCGATCTCGAAGGACTGGTGGCCCAGGCCGTCGTCCTTGAGGAACTTCATCAGGTTCAGCGAGGCGAGGTTGCAGGACGTGTTGTCCAGGTGCATGTACTCGCTGCACGGGTTCGAGCCGTTGATGCGGCCGGACTCCGGGCAGGTGTGCCAGTGGTTGATGGTGTCGTCGTACTGGATGCCGGGGTCGGCACAGGCCCACGCGGCCTCGGCCATCTTGCGGAAGAGCGACTTGGCGTCGACCTCCTCGATGACCTCGCCGGTCATACGGGACGTCAGGCCGAACTTGCCGCCCGTCTCGACGGCCTTCATGAACGTGTCGTTCACGCGGACCGAGTTGTTGGCGTTCTGGTACTGGACGGACGTGATGTCGTCGCCGCCCAGGTCCATGTCGAAGCCCGCGTCGCGCAG
Organism: Streptomyces sp. NPDC046859; assembly: GCF_040645135.1. Classification (NCBI taxonomy): domain Bacteria; kingdom Bacillati; phylum Actinomycetota; class Actinomycetes; order Kitasatosporales; family Streptomycetaceae; genus Streptomyces; species Streptomyces sp. NPDC046859. Next base: position 92,800 of record NZ_JBEYXR010000010.1, on the reverse strand, counting down.
GGCGCGGATCTTCTCCTCCTCCTTCACCTTGGTCTCGATGAAGTCCTCGATGTCGGGGTGGTCGACGTCGAGGATGACCATCTTGGCGGCCCGGCGGGTGGCGCCGCCCGACTTGATGGTGCCCGCGGAGGCGTCGGCGCCGCGCATGAAGGAGACCGGACCCGAGGCGTTGCCGCCGGAGGACAGCAGTTCCTTGGAGGAGCGGATGCGGGAGAGGTTCAGGCCGGCGCCGGAGCCGCCCTTGAAGATCATGCCCTCTTCCTTGTACCAGTCGAGGATCGACTCCATGGAGTCGTCGACGGACAGGATGAAGCAGGCGGAGACCTGTTGGGGCTGCGGCGTGCCCACGTTGAACCACACGGGGCTGTTGAAGCTGAAGATCTGGTGGAGCAGGGCGTAGGCGAGCTCGTGCTCGAAGATCTCGGCGTCGGCGGGCGACGCGAAGTACCTGTAGTCCTCGCCGGCCTTCCGGTACGTCTTCACGATGCGGTCGATGAGCTGCTTCAGGCTCACCTCGCGCTGCGGGGTGCCGACGGCACCCCGGAAGTACTTGCTGGTGACGATGTTGACCGCGTTCACCGACCAGAAGTCGGGGAACTCGACGCCGCGCTGCTCGAAGTTGACCGAGCCGTCGCGCCAGTTGGTCATGACGACGTCACGGCGCTCCCAGGCCACCTCGTCGTACGGGTGCACGCCGGGGGTGGTGTGGATGCGCTCGATACGCAGCCCCTTGGCCGTCTTGCCGCCCTTGGCGCGGGAACTCCGTGCCGGACCGCTCGCCGTCTCTGTCATGCCGCCTCCCTGTACGGGCGAAAACGCCCTGAAGTGCCCCGATGTTCCCCGTGGCACGTGTTCTGTCCTTCGCTACGGGCACCCTCTGGTCGCCGCCCGCAGCACGTCTTTTCCCCGCCGCTTTCCCGGCCGGATCCGGTCTGTCGACGCCGGTCCGGCCGGCTCTCAGTCGGCGGCTTCGGCGGGCACGGGCACCGGTACGGCCCCCGCGGTCCCGCCGTCGTCCTCCTGGCCCCCCGTGTCCGCGCGCGCCTCACCGGCGTCGTCGTCCGTGGCGCGGCACCCCGTCGCTTCCCTCAGTTCCACGATCGCGGCCTCGAAGTCCTCGAGCGAGTCGAACGCCCGGTACACGGAGGCGAACCGCAGATAGGCGACGAGGTCGAGCTCCTGCAGCGGGCCGAGTATGGCCAGACCCACGTCGTGGGTGGTCAGCTCGGCGCTTCCGGTGGCCCGCACCGCCTCCTCGACCCGCTGGCCGAGCTGGGCGAGGGCGTCCTCGGTGACGGGCCGTCCCTGGCATGCCTTGCGCACACCGTTGATGACCTTGGTACGGCTGAACGGTTCGGTGACTCCGGACCGCTTGACCACCATCAGTGAGCACGTCTCCACGGTCGTGAAACGACGGGAGCAGTCGGGACACTGACGGCGCCTGCGGATCGACGTGCCGTCGTCGGTCGTACGGCTGTCGACGACGCGGCTGTCGGGGTGCCTGCAGAAGGGGCAGTGCATGACTCCGAACCCTCCTCACAGCAGACTCAATGGCCTCACTGGGCCACATGGGCCCCGCGAAGCAGCCCCCAGCATAGGCGATCTCCGAGCGTTCGAAGACCCGGGTCACCACAACTTCTGGGCCGCTCCCGCAATCCAACCACTAGATGTGGGGCTTGGCCCATACACCCACGCCATAGCGCGTGTCGTGCGGAAGCGGGTGCCGACGGGGTCGCGCCCCACGCCGTGTGCCCCGTCGCGGGGCCGTCACGCCCGCACATTCGGGTGCACGGCCGTATCGCCCCGGCACATACGGAGATAGCGTGAGCGCCGCACGGAGGGGAGGTGGGACTCCCGCGCACATGGGGGTCGATCCACGAGACGGACGGCCCCGGATGGCAGACTGGGCAACCACCGACGAGGCCGTGGCCCCGGCGGTGAAGAGTACAACAAGGGGCCCCTACGCCCGCCGGGAAAGCCTGCCAGCCATACACCCCACTTTGTGATCACGTAAGACGATCCGCGATTTTTCACTCGAACGTGTGTTTGGCGCAACCTTTCGAAAGCAACTACCGTTGTGCAGCAGGGAGACCATCGAGAGGGGCCGACGTGACCACCACCGCAGACAGTGCCACCATCACTGCCCAGGACCGCTCCCAGGGCCGACTCGAGCCGGTGCATGCGATGAACGAAACCGTGAATCCCGAGGTCCAGAAGCGCTCGCTTCCGGGCCGACCTCCAGGCATCCGGGCCGACAGCTCGGGGCTCACGGACCGCCAGCGCCGAGTGATCGAGGTCATCAGGGATTCCGTGCAGCGGCGGGGGTACCCGCCGTCGATGCGGGAGATCGGTCAGGCGGTCGGCCTGTCGAGCACGTCCTCGGTCGCCCACCAGCTGATGGCGCTCGAGCGCAAGGGCTTCCTCCGCCGCGACCCGCACCGCCCGCGCGCGTACGAGGTCCGCGGCTCCGACCAGGCCGCCTCGGTGCAGCCCACCGACACCGCCGGCAAGCCCGCCGCCTCCTACGTCCCCCTGGTCGGCCGGATCGCCGCCGGTGGCCCGATCCTCGCCGAGGAGTCCGTCGAGGACGTCTTCCCCCTCCCCCGGCAGCTGGTCGGCGACGGTGAGCTGTTCGTCCTCAAGGTCGTCGGCGACTCGATGATCGAGGCCGCGATCTGCGACGGCGACTGGGTCACGGTCCGCCGCCAGCCGGTCGCCGAGAACGGCGACATCGTGGCCGCCATGCTGGACGGCGAGGCCACCGTCAAGCGCTTCAAGCGCGAGGACGGGCACGTCTGGCTCCTCCCGCACAACGCCGCTTACGAGCCGATCCCCGGTGACGACGCGACCATCCTGGGCAAGGTGGTGGCGGTGCTGCGCCGCGTGTGACGGCCGCGGCGGGCATAGCCGCATGCGGCGGCCCCCCTGACCGGGCCCCGGGACCTCTGCGCCGGTTCCGGGGCCCTGTGCTGTCCGGACCCCGGGCCGTCGGGGGGACCCGGTGCGAATCCGCCCCTGGTCAGTGGTTAGCCTGTCGCGGGCCCGCGACAGGCTAACCACGATCACTCCGTCCCGTCGGCCTCCACCGGCTCCGTGCCGGCCCCGGCCGCCTCCGTGTGCCGCGCGGACGCGTCGATCGCCGACAGCGACCGGCGCACCTGGTTACGGTCCGTCGTGTACCAGAAGTCGGGCAGGGACGCCTTGAGATAGCTCCCGTAGCGCGCGGTGGCCAGCCGCGGGTCCAGGACCGCGACGACGCCACGGTCCCCGGTGGCCCGTACGAGACGGCCGGCGCCCTGCGCCATGAGCAGCGCGGCATGAGTGGCGGCCACCGCCATGAAGCCGTTGCCCCCGGCGTCCTCCACGGCCTTCTGGCGGGCGCTCATCAGCGGGTCGTCCGGCCGCGGGAACGGGATCTTGTCCATGACGACCAGCTGGCAGCTCGCGCCCGGGACGTCGACGCCCTGCCAGAGCGACAGCGTGCCGAACAGACAGGTCTTCGGGTCGGCCGCGAAGTTCTTGATCAGCTCGCCGAGCGTCTCCTCGCCCTGGAGGAGGATCGGGAACTCGGGGAGACGCGAGCGCAGCTCCTCCGCGGCCAGCTGTGCGGCCCGCATCGAGGAGAACAGCCCGAGCGTGCGGCCTCCGGCCGCCTGGATCAGCTCCGTCAGCTCGTCCAGCATGTCCGCGCGGTCGCCGTCCCGCGCGGGGCGCGCCAGATGCTTGGCGACATAGAGGATGCCCTGCTTGCGGTAGTCGAACGGGGAGCCGACGTCCACGCCCTTCCACTCCGGGACGTCGTCGCCCTTGGTTCCCTCGGGCGCGAGTCCGAGGGAGGCGCCGACGCCGTTGAAGTCCCCGCCCAGCTTCAGCGTCGCCGACGTCAGGACGACCGAGCGGTCGGCGAAGAGCTTCTCGCGCAGCAGACCCGACACCGACATGGGGGCCACGCGCAGCGACGCGCCGAACCGGTCGTGCCGCTCGTACCAGACGACGTCCCACTCGGAGCCGTTCGTGATCCGCTCGGCCACGTCGTGCACGGACTCCACCGAGGCCAGCGCCTGCTTGCGGATCGCGTCCTCGTCCTGCACGGACTTGTCTCGGGTGGCGCCGATGGCCGAGATGACCGTGCGGCAGGCGTCGCGCAGCGCCATGAGCGCGTACCCGAGGTCCTCGGGGATCTCCTCCAGACGTCCCGGCAGCGCGAGCTCCATCAGCCGCTCGAAGCCCTCGGCGGCGGTCTGGAGCTGGTCGGCGGCCTTCTCGTTGACGAGCTTCGCCGCGCGGCGCACCGCGCGGTTGACCTGCCCCGGGGTGAGCTCGCCGGTGGCCACGCCGGTGACCCGGGAGACGAGCTCGTGCGCCTCGTCGACGATCAGCACCTCGTGCTGCGGGAGCACGGGGGCGCCTTCGATGGCGTCGATCGCGAGCAGGGCGTGGTTGGTGACGACGACCTCGGCGAGCTTGGCCCGCTCCCGGGCCATCTCGGCGAAGCACTCGGCGCCGTACGCGCACTTGGTCGCGCCCAGGCACTCCCTCGACGACACCGACACCTGCGCCCAGGCGCGGTCCGACACACCCGGCGTCAGGTCGTCCCGGTCGCCGGTCTCGGTGTCGTCCGACCAGTCGCGCAGCCGCAGGAGGTCCTGCCCGAGCCGGCTGGTGGGCGCTGCCGCCTCGAACTGGTCGAACAGGCCCTCCTCCTCGTCCTGCGGGACGCCCTCGTGCAGGCGGTGCAGACAGAGGTAGTTCGACCGCCCCTTGAGCATGGCGAACTCGGGGCGCCGGCGCAGCAGCGGATGCAGCGCGTCCACGGTGCGCGGGAGGTCCCGCTCCACGAGCTGCCGCTGCAGGGCCAGGGTGGCCGTGGCCACCACGACCCGCTCCCCGTGTGCGAGCGCGGGCACCAGATAGCCGAGCGACTTACCGGTGCCGGTGCCGGCCTGGACCAGCAGATGGGAACCGCCGTCGATCGCCTCGGCGACGGATTCGGCCATGGTCACCTGGCCGGGGCGCTCCGTGCCGCCGACGGCGGTGACGGCGGCATGCAGGAGTTCGGGGAGGGAGGGCTTCGTCATAGCGCGACCACCCTACGGCCCGGCACTGACAATCGGGCGATCACGGTCGGGGAGAGGGACGGGATCAGGACCGGGGCCGTTGCCTCTCGGGATCGGCCGCGACCGAATGGGGCCGGGGTGGTGCGATGACGGTTCGACTGTGCACGGAAGGCGGTCGGAGCCGGTCGGCATCGGACCGGATCCGACCGCCTCCGATGCCGGCCCGTCGTCGCCCGGCCCGTCACCGGCACCGCGGCGGGTGACGGCCGTCACAGCAGATGCCGCAGGTTCCGGTCCCTGACCATGAGGGCCGCCCGTTTGTGCGGCAGTTCGACCTCCGAGGAGAACCGGAAACCGGCGCCGAGGAAGGCCGCGACCGACGGCGTGTTGCGCAGGTCGGGTTCCGCCACGACCCGGCCGCACGCCGGGCGCCTGCCGAACGCGAGGTCCGCGACCGCGCGCAGCAGCGTCCGCCCCAGGCCGCGCCCGCGGTCGCCGGGCCCGCCGATGAGGAGGTGGACCCCGGTGTCGTGCGGCCGGGCGGGGTAGTACCGGGCCAAGGGGTCGAGGTCGGCCCGGTAGACCTCCCAGTAGCTCATCGGTGTGCCGTCCAGCAGGCCGACGCACGGGACGCTCCGTCCGTCGCCCGAGAGCTGGGCCCGCAGATGCCGCTCCGTGATGTCCTCGGGCCCGGCGAGCTCCCAGAACTCCGCGACGGCCGGATCGTTCATCCAGCGGCTGAGGAGCGTCAGGTCGCGTTCGATGCGGACCGGGACCAGATGGAACACCCCGGCGGGGGTACTGACCGGCCCCCAGTCGGCCACCTGGTCGAGGAGGTCGGACATCCCGGCGAGCGGTTCCCCGGGCCGGGCCCCGGGGACCGCGTCCCCGGCATCGCCTCTCCCCGTGTCCGAGGCGATGAGGGTGACGAGTTCGTCGGGCAGTTCCAGGTCCAGGGTGTCCTCGGCGTCGGTGTCGGGCGGCGGGGCGGGGTCGGTGTGGGCGCTCGTGTCGGTGGGGGGCACGACGAGGTCCTCTCGGGAGGTGGGGCGGGTCGTCGCCGTCAGAGGTGCAGGGGGTTGGGGATGCCGACGTACACGGACTGGGTGTCGACTGGGCCGACGAGTTCGTCCAGGCCGTGCACCCGGGTCAGCAGGTTGGCCTTGCAGCGCAGCACCGGGGAGTCGAGCAGCAGCGCGGGGAGCGGGGTCCGCAGCCGGGCGGGACCGGAGGCGATCTCGCCGAGGAAGCGGCGGAGCGCGGCGAGCAGCAGCCGCTCGTCGGCCAGTCCCTGGGAGCCGAACGCGCCGACGAGCCCGAGGATGTTGTTGATCCCCAGGTAGTAGGCGAACCGTTCGTCGGTGACCTCGTCCGGGACGAAGGTGTCGCTGAGTTCGCCGATGCCGGGGAGCCGGGCGTCGAGTTCCGCGCGCCGGGACGCGCGGAAGTAGTAGCCCTGGTTGTCGCGGTAGCGGCCGCCCGCGGGCCAGCCGTCGGCGTCCAGCAGGAGCAGCGTGTTCTGCTGGTGGGCCTCCAGGGCGATCCCCGCCTCGGAGTCCAGCCACAGCACGGGCCGGACGACCTGGTCGAGGTACCGCAGGAACCACTCGGCGGCGACCGCGCCCGGTGACCGTCCGGTCCGGGCGGCGAGCCGGGTGACGACCGCGGCCAGCCGGGACGGCGCCGGTCGCGCGTCCGCGGAGGCCGGGCCGTGCGGCCGGGGGGACACCAGGCCGGCCACGCAGGACACGTCGTCCGTGGGGGTGAAGGGGTTGTGCCGGATCATCACGTCGAGCCCGGTCACCGGGGAGCCGTCCGGTCCGTCGACGGCGAGCCAGGCCGGGTCGCGCACGATGTCGAAGCCCCGGTGCGCGGCCTGCCACCGCGTCCCGAGGCCGCCGCGCAGCAGCCGGTGCACCTCCACGCCCCGGTGCAGTTCCTTGCGGAGGTTCTCGCGGCGGGAGTTGGTGATGCGCAGGCCGAGGGAGAGCTTGAGCATGGCGGGGGCACCGGAGCGGTAGACCGTGCGGACGGACGAGGTGGGGTGCCACGCGGGCCCGTGGGTGCCGGCGTCGCGGAGCAGACCGGCGTCGAACAGGGCCGCCGTATCGGGGCGCTGCCGGATCTCGCGCAGTTGCCAGGGGTGCAGTGGCAGTGCGGCGTATCCGTCGGGCAGCGGCAGCCCTGGGCCGGCGAGCCGGGCCGTGAGCTGGGGGGCGGTGACGGGGCGCCCCGCTTCCGTCCACGCCGAGTCGGTGGCGACGATGCCCGGGGCGACGGCGAGCCAGGCGAGCGGGAAGGCGCCGCGTGTCTCCGGTGAGTAGATGCGGGCCTCGGCGTCGGACAGTCCTTCGCGGCTCTTGGGGGCGGGGTGGAGCGGGTGCCCGAGGACGAGGGCCTGCTCGGCGGCCAGGAAGCGGTCGGTCGCGTCGGCCGGGTGGGCGCGGCGGTCCTGGATGAAGACGGCCGTGCGGCGGACGGAGTCCGCGACACGGCCGACGAGGTCGGTGGTGTGGTCGGCCGCCGCGGGGCGCGCTGCCGCGGCCTCCCGGGTGAGCAGTGCGGCGAGGGTGACCGCGTCGAGCGGCGGGGTCCCCTCCGGGGTGCCGGCCGGGCGGGGCGGGCCGAAGCGGTGCCACCCCGTCGGCGACCAGTGGTGGACCGGGACCACCAGGGCCGTGCCGGTGGCGGGCAGCGGGACGCGGAGGACACCGTCCGGCGGTGCCGGGATCCGGGTCTCGCGTACGTGGCAGCGGAGCAGGTTCTCCACGGCGGCGGCCTCGGCCGCCTGCCGCGGGTCGGGGTGATTCAGGAGGTCGGGCGGGGCGCTGTCCGGGCCCTGGGCTCTCGCGGGCCGGCTGTCGGGGAGGGAGAGGGGGGTGGTCGTCACGATGGTCCTCTGCGGTGGCTCTGGGGTGTGGGGGGCGCCTTGGGGTGAGCCAGGGCGCGTGGTGCGACTGTGGTGGTGCGGGAGGCGGGGGTGAGCCGTGCCGCGTGACGTGGCTGGGGTGGCCCTGTGATGGGGGCCGCCGCCGGGTGGTGGGTGCCGTGTGAGGTGGGGGCGGGTGTGCCGGTGGCCTGTCACGGCCTGGTGAATCGGGTGCGGGCGTCCTCAGTCGGCGTGCGCGGGCCGGTCGTCCTGCCGTCCGGGGCCGGGGGGCCGCTGAGCGGCGAGGGCCCGGTCACCGGACACGGCGTCCACCGCGTCGGCGAGCCGGTCCAGCACCGCGGCCGCCTGCTCGTCCGTGATGGTCAGCGGCGGAAGCAGCCGTACGACGCTGGAGTGGCGTCCGCCGAGTTCGACGATCAGTCCGCGGCGCAGGCACTCCCGCTGAATGGCGGCCGCGAGACCGGGAGCGGCGGGCCGGGGCTGCTCCTCGGGCGAGCGGGCGGTCGCCGCGAGGGTGACGATCCGCTCGCCGCTCGTGGCCGGGGCCTGCGGATCCACCACCTCGACGCCCATCATCAGCCCCCTCCCCCGCACGTCCCCGATGCACGCGTGCTCCCCCATGAGCCGGCGCAGCCGGCGCAGCATGTGCGCGCCCAGGTCGGCGGCCCGCTCGGCGAGCCGGTTCTCACGGACGTACGCGAGGGTCGCCGTACCGGCGGCCATGGCGAGCTGGTTGCCGCGGAAGGTGCCGGCGTGGGCCCCCGGCTGCCAGGCGTCGAGTTCGTCGCGGTAGACGATGACCGCCAGGGGCAGGCTGCCGCCGATGGCCTTGGACAGGACCATGACGTCGGGGGTGACACCGCTGTGCTCCACGGCCCAGAAGGCGCCGGTGCGTCCGACGCCGGTCTGCACCTCGTCGGCGATCAGCGGGATGGATCGGTCGGCGGTGATCCGCCGCATGCGCCGCAGCCAGGCGTCCGGCGCGGGCAGCACACCGCCCTCCCCCTGGACGGGTTCGAGGATCATCCCGGCCGGGTCGGGCACGCCCGACTTGGGGTCGTCGAGGACGGACTCGGTCCAGCGGGCGGCGAGTTCGGCGCCGCGTTCCCCGCCGACGCCGAAGGGGCAGCGGTAGTCCTGCGGGAACGGCAGGCGCGCGACCCGTACGTCCGGGGCGCCCCCGGAGGCGGCGAGCGCCCCGGCGGTCATCCCGTGGTAGGCGCCGCTGAAGGCGAGGATGCCGTCGCGTCCGGTGGCGGCCCGGACGAGGGTGAAGGCGGCCTCGACCGCGTCGGTGCCGGCCGGTCCGCAGAACTGCACGCGCGCGTGGTCGGCGAGTCCGGGCGGCAGCGTGTGGAACAGCTCGGTGACGAAGGCGTCCTTGACCGGGGTGGCGAGGTCCAGGACGTGCAGGGGCGCCCCGGAGTCCAGGACCCCGCGGATGGCCTCCAGGACCACGGGGTGGTTGTGGCCGAGGGCGAGGGTGCCGGCGCCGGACAGGCAGTCGAGATAACGGCGGCCGTCCGCGCCCTCGATGGTCAGGCCCCGGGCCCGGACCGGCACGATCGGCAGGGCGCGGGCATAGGTGCGGGCCGCCGACTCCCGGGCCGACTGCCGCCGCAGGATCCCCTCGTGCGCGGTGCGCGCGTCCTCGGTACCGGGCGATCCCCCGCGCACGGATTCGATCACGGCCATGGCTCCCTGTCCTCCCGCTGTCCAGGGGCGAGCGGGTGTTGCGTGTCCTCGCCCGTCCCGACATACGCAGCCCCGCGAGCGTCCACTCGAAACTGCGGGGAACCGGGGACCGGGGACCGCGCACGCACGGCCGGCCCCCACCGCTAAAAAGAGCGGGACACGCACCGGGTTACGGGTTGGCGCACAATCTCCGCCCGGCGGGGCCCCGAAGCGGCGTTCCCCGCGCCCGGCGGCGACGGCCGGACGCCGTCCCGGCGCTGTGACCTGCCCGGCTCGGCGGGCTGTGGCTGAACCGTTGCCGTTCCGTCAGAAGTCGCTCACAGCGACCGCATAGTGTGTGGTGCCGTTCCACCGAGCCGCGAGCCGTACGCGCACGCCGTGTGGCGGACGATCGGCCCGCTGGCCGGACGAGTGATCGGACAGCGGCCGGCGCGCGTATGGGAGAGCGGCACAAGTACCGTCACCTCAGGGGGAGTCACACCATGCGATCCATACGGCCGTCGTTCACCGCCCGCAGGGAGAAGGGCGCGCGCCGCGGTGTCTCCCCGCTGCCGGTGGTCGCGCTCGCCGCCGCCCTGGCCCTCACGGTCACCGCCTGTGAGTCCGGGGACGCCGACGCCGGGGGCTCCGCGACCGCGTCCGCCGCGGCCGGGGGCGAGGGCACGATCACGATTCCGGACGACATCAGGGACAGGCTCCGCGAACACGGGATCGACATCGACAAGTGGCGGGACGGCGACTGGAAGAACTGGAATCGCGACGACTGGCTGCGCGAGGCCAAGGACTACATCAACCCGATCATCAAGGACCTCTGGGACCCGGAGCGTATGCGGGACGCCGAGGACCCGGACCGGGGGCTCGACGAGAACGACCTGTCGGGCGACCAGGGCGTGACCGACCCGACGCCGGACCCGGTGGACGCGCAGGCGGTGGCGCCGCGGTACCACGCGAGCGTGCCGGAGGCGGGCAAGGTGTTCTTCGACTCCCCCGAGGGCACGATGGTGTGCTCGGCGACCGTCGTGAAGGACCCCGCCCACCCCGGGAAGTCCAACATGGTGTGGACGGCGGGGCATTGTGTGCACGCGGGCAAGAGCGGCGGCTGGTACCGGAACATCGCGTTCGTGCCGTCGTACAACGACGCGGGCCGCAGCGAGGCCGAGTTGGAGGGTGTCGCCAAGGAGGAGGTCACTCCCTACGGCATCTGGTGGGCCGACTGGGCGCAGACCTCGGACCAGTGGATCGCGCAGGGCGGCGCGACCGGCGGTGACGGTGCCCCGTACGACTTCGCCGTGCTGCATGTGAAGCCGGAGAACGGGGGCGGCAAGTCCCTGGAGGAGACGGTCGGTTCGGCTCTCCCGGTCGAGTTCGACGCTCCCGCAGTACCGCGGGTGAAGAGCATCAGGGCGATCGGCTACCCGGCCGCCGCGCCCTACGACGGGCAGAAGCTGTACCAGTGCCAGGACCGGCCGGGCCGGCTGTCGCTGCGTGCGTCGGACCCGACGATGTACCGCATCGGCTGCACCATGACGGGTGGTTCCTCGGGCGGTGGCTGGGTCGCCACCGGCAACGACGGCCGGCCCGCGCTGGTGTCCAACACCTCGATCGGCCCGGTCGAGTCGGGCTGGCTCGCGGGCCCGCGGCTGGGCAAGGAGGCCGAGACCGTCTTCGACGGGGTCAGCGACAAGTTCGCCGGCCGCTGATCCCGGCACGAAGAAGGCCCGCTCCCCCCGAGGGGGAGCGGGCCTTCCGCCTGTCCGGTGCCGGACGGCTCAGCCGGCCGGTGTGGGAACGTACGGCGCGAGGTCCGCCGCCAGCTCCTCGTGCACCCGCGCCTTGAGCAGCGTGCCCTCCGGGGTGTGCTCCTCGGAGATCACCTCGCCCTCGGTGTGGGCGCGGGCGACGAGCTTGCCGTGGGTGTACGGCACGAGTGCCTCGACCTCGACGGACGGGCGCGGCAGCTCGTTGTCGATCAGGGCCAGCAGCTCGGCGATGCCCCGGCCGGTGCGGGCCGAGACGGCGATGGACCGCTTCTCGATCCGCATCAGCCGCTGGAGGGTCAGCGGGTCGGCCGCGTCGGCCTTGTTGATCACGACGATCTCGGGTACGCCGGTGGCGCCGACGTCCCTGATCACCTCGCGCACGGCGGCCAGCTGCTCCTCCGGGTTCGGATGCGAGCCGTCGACCACGTGCAGGATCAGGTCGGAGTCGCCGACCTCCTCCATCGTGGAGCGGAACGCCTCGACCAGGTGGTGCGGCAGGTGCCGGACGAAGCCGACCGTGTCGGCCAGCGTGTAGAGCCGTCCGCTCGGCGTCTCGGCCCGGCGCACGGTCGGGTCGAGGGTCGCGAACAGGGCGTTCTCGACCAGGACGCCCGCGCCGGTGAGGCGGTTGAGCAGGGAGGACTTGCCGGCGTTGGTGTAACCCGCGATCGCGACCGAGGGCACCTTGTTGCGTCGGCGGGACTGGCGCTGGATGTCGCGGCCGGTCTTCATCTCCGCGATCTCCCGGCGCATCTTCGCCATCTTCTCGCGGATGCGCCGCCGGTCCGTCTCGATCTTGGTCTCACCGGGACCACGGGTGGCGAGGCCGCCGCCCTTGCCGCCGCCCATCTGCCGGGACAGGGACTGACCCCAGCCGCGCAGCCGCGGCAGCATGTACTGCATCTGCGCGAGCGCGACCTGCGCCTTGCCCTCTCGGGACTTGGCGTGCTGGGCGAAGATGTCGAGGATCAGCGCCGTACGGTCGATGACCTTGACCTTGACGACGTCCTCGAGGTGGATGAGCTGGCCCGGGCTGAGCTCACCGTCGCAGATGACGGTGTCGGCGCCGGTCTCCAGGACGATGTCCCGCAGCTCCTCCGCCTTGCCGGAGCCGATGTAGGTGGCCGCGTCGGGCTTGTCGCGGCGCTGGATCACGCCGTCGAGCACAAGGGCGCCCGCGGTCTCCGCGAGGGCGGCGAGCTCCGCGAGGGAGTTCTCCGCGTCCTGCACGGTCCCCGAGGTCCAGACGCCCACGAGGACGACCCGCTCCAGGCGGAGCTGGCGGTACTCGACCTCGGTGACGTCCTCGAGCTCGGTGGAGAGGCCCGCGACACGGCGCAGGGCCGCGCGGTCGGAGCGGTCGAACTGGTCGCCGTCCCGGTCTCCGTCGATCTCGTGGCTCCAGGCGACGTCCTCTTCCATCAGGGCATCGGCCCGAAGACCGTCGGGGTAGGTGTGCGCGAGGCGCTTCGAGTCCTGGGAAAAGGAAGAAGAGGAGGTCATTGGGTCCTTACGTCGTTGGGGATTCCGTGGTGCGGCGACGGGGCAGCGGCCCGGACATCACGCTCAGCGGTACGCCGGAGAGCTGTTCCGTCACGTGTCACAACGCACGGGTACCCCGGGAGATTCCCGTGGCCCGTGCCGCGCCGACCGGACGATGGTCGCACGGCACGGGCCGTCTCGTCACCGGCTTATCGCCCGGCTGATCTCCCGGCCTTCGGGTGGGCGCCGGGCCGCCGGCCGGCGGCCCCCTTGTCCTTGGCCTCCGGCTCGGCGGGGTCGGCGGCCTTCCAGTCGGGCCGGCCGGGCATCGGCGGCGTCTTCTCGCCGTACAGCCAGGGCTGCATGAAGCCCTTCAGATGCCGTCCGGAGACGTCCTCGGCGAGGGCGACGAAGTCCGCGGTCGAGGCGGAACCGTCGCGGTTTCGGCTCACCCAGGCGCGCTCCAGCCGGTCGAACGCGGAGGCGCCGATCTCCTCGCGCAGGGCGAACAGAACGAGGGCCGCGCCGCCGTACACGTTGGGGCGGAAGATGCTGATCTTCTTGCCCGGGTCGGGTGCCTTCGGGGCCGCGGGTGGTCCGCCCGCCGCGCGCCAGCGGTCGGAGGCCGCGTAGGCGGCCTTCATCCGCGCCTCCAGCGAGCGGTTCGCCTTCTCGGCCGCGTACAGGGCCTCGTACCAGGTGGCGTGGCCCTCGCTGAGCCACAGGTCGGACCAGGTGCGCGGGCTGACGCTGTCGCCGAACCACTGGTGCGCCAGCTCGTGCACCATGATCGACTCGACGTACCACTTGGGGAAGGCGGGCTGGGTGAACAGATCCCGTTCGAAGAGGGACAGCGTCTGTGTCTCCAGCTCGAAACCGGTGCTGGCGTGCGCCATGAGCAGCCCGTACGTCTCGAACGGGTAGCGGCCGACCTTGCCCTCCAGCCAGGCGATCTGGCCGGGTGTCTTCTTCAGCCAGGGTTCGAGCAGCTTCGCGTCCTTGGCGGGCACGACGTCCCGTACGGGCAGACCGTGCGGGCCGGTGCGGTGCAGGACCTTGGAGCGGCCGATGGACACCTGGGCGAGCTCGGTGGCCATGGGGTGCCGGGTGCGGTACGTCCAGGTGGTCGACTTCCCCGCCCGGTCCACGTCGGTCCGCAGGCCGTTGGCCACGGCGGTGTAACCGGTGGGCGCGGTGACCCGGATGGTGAACCTCGCCTTGTCGGAGGGGTGGTCGTTGCAGGGGAAGACGACGTGCGCGGCGTCGGCCTGATTGGCCATGGCGAGGCCGTCGGCGGTGCGCACCCAGCCGCCCTCGCGCTTCCGCCCGTACACGGGGTCGCTGCTGTGCCGGACGGTGATGCGCATCCAGCTGCCCTCGGGCACCTCCTCGGCGGGGGTGACGACGAGGTCCTCGCCCGCGCTCCTGAAGGTCGCGGGCTCGCCGTCGACGACGACCGAGTCGACCTTGCCGTGCGCGAAGTCCAGGTTGACCCGCTCGAGGTCGGCGGTCGTCCGGGCGTCGATGGTGGTGACGGCCTTGAGGGGCTTGTCGTTGGCGCCGGAGTAGGTGAAGGAGAGGTCGTACGACGCCACGTCGTAGCCGGGGTTGCCCAGGTGGGGGTAGAGCCGGTCGCCGACGCCGAGCGGGGTGGCGGGGGCACTCGCGGCGAGCAGGCAGAGGGAGACGACGGGGATGAGCAGGGCGGGCACCTTCGGGCGCCGACGGGGTCCGGATCGGGGGCGAGGAGCGCCAGGGGCCGGTCGCTGAGCCTCGCTGCGGGGGGAGAGCAGCATGGACCACGGCTATCAGCGCTCGGCGACGGGACGTGGACGGCGCGCGACCGCCCCACCCGAACGGGTGGCCCGTTCTCTCCTCAGGCCCGCTGGGCCCGGGCGTGCGCCCGGCTGACGTCGTAGACGCCGGCGACGTCGCGCATGGCGCGCATCAGGCCGGGGAGCCGGCCGGCGTCCGGGAGCTCGACGGTGTAGGTGTGGCGGACGCGCTGCTGGGTCGGAGGCTCCACGGTCGCCGAGACGATCTCCGCGCCTTCCTGCGCCATCGCCTCGGTGAGGTCCGCCAGCAGATGCGGACGGACGAACGATTCGGCGACCAGGGTGACCCGGCACTCCGCGGTGTCCCCCCAGCGCACGCCGACCTCGGCGCGACCGGCGCCCCGCATCCGCGCCACGGCGGAACACCCGGCACGGTGGACGGTGACCGCTCCCCCGCGCACGGCGAATCCGGCGATCTCGTCGGGCGGTACGGGCGTACAGCACCCGGCGAGGCGTACGGCGGCGCCGGGCCGGTCGGCCAGGACACCGGCGGCGGCGGGACGGCCGCCCGGTCCCTCGGCGCCGGGCCGGAACGCCGGACCCGCCTGGCTCCCGGCTCCTTCGGCGGGCTGCCGGAAGGGCGCCCCCTGCTCGCCTTCCTCGGTACCGGACTCGCCCGGCGCGGGATGGGAGGCGAGCCACCGCTGGATGGCGATACGGGCGCCGGGCGTGTGGGCGTGCTCCAGCCACTCGCGGGACGGCTCGGAGGCGGGGTCCTGCCCCATGAGGAGCTGCACGCTGTCGCCGTCGCGCAGGACGGTGCTGAGGGTGGCCAGCCGGCCGTTGACGCGGGCGCCGATGCACGCGTGCGCGTCCTCGCCGTACTGGGCGTAGGCGGCGTCCACGCAGGTGGCGCCCTCGGGCAGGCCCAAGGTGCCGCCGTCGGGCCGGAAGACGGTGATCTCGCGGTCCTGGGCGAGGTCCTCGCGCAGGGTCGACCAGAAGGTGTCGGGGTCGGGTGCGGCCTCCTGCCAGTCCAGGAGGCGGGAGAGCCACCCGGGGCGGGTGGGGTCGGCGCGCTCGCCGTCGCCGGCGGTCTGCTCCTCAGCCGGACCGGCGTAGGGGTTGCCGAGCGCGACCACTCCGGCCTCGGCGACCTTGTGCATCTGGTGGGTGCGGATGAGGACCTCGGCGACCTGTCCGTCCGCGAGGGCCACGGCGGTGTGCAGCGACTGGTACAGGTTGAACTTGGGGACGGCGATGAAGTCCTTGAACTCCGAGACCACCGGGGTCATACAGGTGTGCAGTTCGCCGAGGACGCCGTAGCAGTCCGCGTCCTCGTTCACCAGGACCAGCAGCCGCCCGAAGTCGGTGCCGCGCAGCCGGCCGCGTTTGCGGGAGACGCGGTGCACGGAGACGAAGTGCCGTGGCCTTATGAGGACTTCGGCCTGGATGCCGGCGTCGCGCAGGACCGTGCGCATCTCGTCGGCCATCTCGGTGAGCGGGTCGTCGGCCTGGGCTGCGTTCTCGGCGATCAGGTCCCGGGTGTGCTCGTACTCCTCGGGGTGCAGGATCGCGAAGACCAGGTCCTCCAGCTCGGTCTTGAGCGCCTGGACGCCGAGCCGCTCGGCGAGCGGGATGAGCACGTCGCGGGTCACCTTGGCGATCCGGGCCTGTTTCTCGGGGCGCATCACGCCGAGGGTGCGCATGTTGTGCAGCCGGTCGGCGAGTTTGATCGACATCACGCGCACGTCGTTGCCGGTGGCGACGAGCATCTTGCGGAAGGTCTCGGGTTCGGCGGCGGCGCCGTAGTCGACCTTCTCCAGTTTGGTGACGCCGTCGACGAGGAAGCGGACCTCCTCGCCGAACTGCTCGCCGACCTGATCGAGGGTCACGTCGGTGTCCTCGACGGTGTCGTGGAGCAGGGACGCGGTCAATGTCGTGGTCTCGGCGCCGAGTTCGGCGAGGATGAGGGTCACGGCGAGCGGGTGGGTGATGTACGGCTCACCGCTCTTGCGCATCTGGCCGCGGTGCGACGACTCGGCCAGCACATAGGCGCGGCGCAGCGGGTCGAGATCGGCGTCGGGGTGGTGGGCCCGGTGCGCGTCCACGACGTGGCCGATGGCGTCGGGCAGCCGGCCGCGCGCGGTGGGGCCGAGCAGCGCGGCCCGGCCGAGGCGGCGCAGGTCGATGCGGGCGCGGGACTTCCTGCGGGGCACGGCAGGCGTCACGGCGCCCGATACCGGGCCTGGCGTCGCGGAATTCGTGGCCTCCGCACTCATGGGCACCTCCGGCTGCGTGGACCGGCGGACGGGGTTCCCCATGACGGACTCGGCACAGGGGATGGCGACTTCTCCCCGTCCGGGCCGGTGCTTGATGCTACCGAGCCCATCACGTGCTTCCGGCCGCCTCCGGCCGAGCGTGAAACGGATCACCCATTCGAGCGAGGCGTTGCGGGTTTACGGTTTGCGCCATCCGGCCGGGGCCGGTTCCCGCCGTCGAACGCGGCGGGACGCCGCATTCCCGGGAACGGCGGGGGCGAGGACCTCCCGGCCCGGCCACCGGAGCTACGGGTACCCCTCAGCGGCCGAACGATTCCAGCCATTCCGCGTCGAGCTCGCCCTCGGCCACGATCACCGCGGGGCCGGTCATCTCGATCTCGCCGTCCGGCCGCTCGGTGATGACCAGGGTGCCACCGGGGACGTCGACGGTGTACGTCGCCGGGGCGCCGGTGACGGCCGGATCGGCGCCGTCGCGGCGGGCGGTGGCCACGGCGACCGCGCAGGCGCCGGTGCCGCAGGAGCGGGTCTCGCCGGAGCCCCGCTCGTGGACGCGCATCGCCACGTGCCGGGGGCCGCGGTCCACGACGAACTCGACGTTGACGCCGTCGGGGTAGGCGGAGGCCGGGCTGAAGGGCGGCGCCTCGGTCAGCGGCCCGGCGTCGGCGAGGTCGTCGACGAAGGCCACGGCGTGCGGGTTGCCCATGTTCACGTTCCGGGCGGGCCAGCTGTGGTCGCCGACACCGACCGTGACCTCGCCCTCGGGGAGGCGGGCCCTGCCCATGCCGACGGTGATGCCGCCGTCCTTGTCGATGTGCACGGTCTTCACACCGCCGCGGGTGGCCACCGCGAGGTCGCCCTCGCCGGTGTGGCCGGCCCGCTGGAGGTAGCGGGCGAAGACCCGGACGCCGTTCCCGCACATCTCCGCGATCGAGCCGTCCGCGTTGCGGTAGTCCATGAACCACTCGGCCTCGGCCGCCAAGTGCCGGGCCTCGGAGTGCGCCGCGGACCGCACGACGTGCAGCAGGCCGTCGCCGCCGATGCCCGCGCGGCGGTCGCACAGGGCGGCGACGGCGGCCGGGGGCAGCTCGATGACGTTCTCCGGGTCGGGGACGATCACGAAGTCGTTCTCGGTGCCGTGACCCTTGAGGAAGGCGATCCGCGTGCTCATTCCTCGATCGTACGGCGCCGGTCCGACATCCCGTACGGCGGCGGCCCGGCTCAGCGCAGGCGTGCCACGCGCCACACGGCCAGCGCAACGACCGCCGCGACCAGCAGGCAGTAGGCCCCGACGACGCGCCAGTCCGGTCTGCGGCCGGAGCCGCGCTGGGGCAGGCCGGGCCAGGTGTAGCCCACGCGGCGGGCGGCCGTCATGCCCCAGCCGGCCGCGCAGAGGCAGATCAGCAGCCCCAGCATGGCGATCACGGCGCCGCTGTCGCCGAAGTCGAAGGCGAGGGGGAAGGCGAACATCAGGGAACCGATCGCGGCCAGGCCCACGATGGGCGCGAGCTGCCACAGCCGAAGCCTGCGCTGCGGGCGGAGCTCGACCTCGACCTCGGGGCCGCCGGTGTACATCTCCTCCGGCGTGGGACCGTCGTCGGTCACACCGCCGTCGACGTCGGTGTCATCGGGTCCGTCCGGGTTCAGCCGCTCGCCGCCGGGCTCCCGCTCACCGGTGCCGGTGGTGCGGTTCCCCGTGCCGTGTGCGGTGTCGCGAGGGCCGGCCTCCATCGCCACGCGCCCTCCCAACTCGGACTCCACTTGGTCGATCGAAGCTCGATGATGGCACGGTGACGCAGGCCCGGATGACGACCGGAGCGTCCCGATGCCATCACGTGATCAGGCTGTAACCGGTCGTTCGACCAACGCCAGGGCCAGCTGCGGAAGTTCTGTGACATCTGCCGCAGCCCCACTGAGCCAGTGCACCCGCGGGTCGCGTCTGAACCACGAATCCTGACGGCGCGCGAAGCGTTTGGTGGCACGGACGGTCTCCGCGCGGGCCTCGTCGAGGGTGCATTCTCCGGCGAGCGCCGCGAGCACCTGCTGGTAGCCGAGCGCGCGCGAGGCCGTACGCCCCTCTCGCAACCCTTTCGCCTCCAGTGCGCGCACCTCGTCGACGAGCCCGGCGTCCCACATCCGGTCGACGCGGCGGGCGATGCGCTCGTCGAGCTCGGGGCGGGCGACGTCGACGCCGATCTGGACGGTGTCGTACACCGAGTCGTGGCCGGGGAGGTTGGCGGTGAAGGGCCGGCCGGTGATCTCGATGACCTCCAGGGCCCGCACGATACGGCGGCCGTTGCCGGGCAGGATCGCCTGGGCGGCGTCGGGGTCGGCGGCGGCCAGGCGGGCGTGCAGCGCTCCGGAGCCGCGCAGGGCCAGCTCCTCCTCCAGCCGGGCCCGGACCTCGGGGTCGGTGCCGGGGAACTCGAGGTTGTCCACGGCGCCCCGGACGTACAGTCCCGATCCGCCGACCAGGACGGGCCAGCGCCCCTCGGCGAGCAGGGCGTCGATGCGCGCGCGAGCCAGGCGCTGGTACTCGGCGACCGAGGCGGTGACCGTGACGTCCCAGATGTCCAGCAGGTGGTGCGGGACCCCTTGGCGCTCCTCGGGCGTCAGCTTGGCGGTGCCGATGTCCATCCCCCGGTAGAGCTGCATGGAGTCGGCGTTGACGACTTCACCGCCGAGTCGCTGCGCCAGGAAGACGCCCAGATCGGACTTTCCGGCCGCGGTGGGTCCGACGACGGCGATGACGCGCGGGGAGGGGGGTGCACTGCTCACCGCCCCAGTCTCGCAAACCTCCGGGGGTGCTCTCGAACGAGTTACGTGACGGCGCGTGTGCGAGGTCGTTGCCTGTTGCGAGGTTTTCGCCGCCGTTTCGGTGGGGGCGGCCACCCGGGGGCGCAAACGGACGCACCGGACGACGCGGGATTTCGCCCGCACGAGTACCGTATGGAGTGGATATGGGCGTTTTCGCACGGATTTTTGGCAGGTCGAAGGTCTCGGAGGAGGCGTCGTCCTCCGAGCCCGAGGCGGGCTCGGGGACGGCGGAGTCCTCGGGCCGCGCCGAGGCGGAGGCGGCGGCCCCCGCGGCGGCCGCCGACAGCGACGGGACCGGCACCGACGACGGCGTCGAGATCCCGAAGCAGCAGTCCGCCGACGAGGCCGCCGACAGCGACGCCGGTGAGGGCGCCCGCAGGTAACCGCCCCTCGCGGGAAGGTGAAGCATGGGTGTGATGGACAATCTGAAAGCCAGGATCGCCCCGGCCAAGGACAAGGTCTCCGACTTCGCGCAGCGGCACGAGGACAAGGTGCACCAGGGCCTCGACAAGGCCGCCAAGGCCGTCGACGAGCGGACCAAGGGCAAGTACAGCGACAAGATCCACTCGGGGACGGGCAAGGCGCACGGAGCCATGGGCCGCCTCGCCCACAAGGGCGACGACCCGGCGACGGGCGGTGGCACGCCACCGCCGGGCGCACCGCCGCCGACCACCTGACCGGCACCTTCGCGAACGGCCGCGCAGCCCCCGGGCGCGCGGCCGTTCCCCGTTCCCGGCCGGCCTACGACCAGGTGGCGACCAGGTAGCCGACGCCGTACGGGGCGTCCTCGTACAGCAGGGCGCCCGCCAAGCCGGCCCCCTCGGCGGCTCCCGCCAGGACCTGCCACGGAGCCCGGCCCGACGCCTGCAGCTCCTGGGCCAGCGCGATGTCGAGCTCCTTGAGGGCTGACACGTCCGCCGACCCCAGCGCACGCGCGACGGACGCGTCGAAGGGCGCGGCCCGCTCGTCCAGGTAGCCGGGCGCCTTCAGCGTGCGGCAGGCGCTGGCGTCGCCCATCACCAGCAGCGCCACCCGGCCGGCCCGGGCGGCGATCTCCCTCCCCATTCGGATACACCGCTCGGCGGTCGTCGGTTCCCCTACGCCGAGTCCCTCGATCGGGGCGTCCGACCAGCCGGTGCGCTCCAGCAACCAGGCGGCCACGGCGAGGGACGGCGGCAGCACGCGCCCGGACTCCGCCGCGGCGGCGGCCGTGCCCAGGCGTACGCCGACGTCCACACCGAAGCCCCGGAAGGAGCCCGGTGTGCCCTCGGGGTGGGTGCCGATGCCGCTCTCCTCGGCGGGTCCGACGACCAGCAGCAGATCGGGCCGGGCGGCGGCGAGCACCCCGAGCGCGTCGGCACACGCGGCGCGCGCGGCGTCCAGCTCGGGAGCGGCGCCCTCCGCGACCTCGGGCACGAGGAGGGGCGGGCACGGGCAGACTGCGGCGGCGACAAGCATGATCGGCAGCCTACTGCGGGGCCGCACGGCGGCCGGGGACGGCTTCCGCGGGCTGCCGTCAGTCGATCGCGCAGCCCCCGGTGACCACCGGCAGCGGCTCGGGCACGCCCACCTTGGGCAGGCCCAGCAGCACACCGGCCGGCTCGGCCTGCGCGGCGGCGTTGCGCTTCTCCCAGGCGTCGCCCGCGCGCGTGCGGCGCACGTCGAGGACGGGGCCCTCGGCGAGGAGGTGGTGCGGGGCGGCGTAGGTGATCTCGACGGTCACCACGTCACCGGGGCGGACCTCCTGGTCGGGCTTGGTGAAGTGCACGAGGCGGTTGTCGGGGGCGCGGCCGGACAGGCGGTGCGTGGCGCCGTCCTTGCGGCCCTCGCCCTCGGCGACCATCAGCTCCAGGGTGCGGCCGACCTGCTTCTTGTTCTCCTCCCAGGAGATCTCCTCCTGGAGGGCGACCAGCCGCTGGTAGCGCTCCTGGACGACCTTCTTCGGGATCTGGCCGTCCATCGTGGCCGCCGGGGTGCCGGGCCGCTTGGAGTACTGGAACGTGAACGCCTGCGCGAAGCGCGCCTCGCGCACCACGTGCAGCGTCTGCTCGAAGTCCTCCTCGGTCTCACCGGGGAAGCCCACGATGATGTCCGTGGTGATGGCGGCGTGCGGGATGGCGGCCCGGACCTTGTCGATGATCCCGAGGTAGCGCTCCTGGCGGTAGGAGCGGCGCATCGCCTTCAGGACGGTGTCCGAGCCGGACTGGAGCGGCATGTGCAGCTGCGGCATCACGTTCGGCGTCTCGGCCATGGCGGCGATCACGTCGTCGGTGAAGTCGCGGGGGTGCGGCGAGGTGAAGCGGACGCGCTCCAGACCCTCGATCTTCCCGCAGGCCCGCAGCAGCTTGCTGAACGCCTCGCGGTCGCCGATGTCCGAGCCGTACGCGTTGACGTTCTGCCCGAGCAGCGTGATCTCGCTGACGCCCTCGGCGACCAGCGCCTCGACCTCGGCGAGGATGTCGCCGGGGCGGCGGTCCTTCTCCTTGCCGCGCAGGGCCGGGACGATGCAGAAGGTGCAGGTGTTGTTGCAGCCGACGGAGATCGACACCCAGGCCGCGTAGGCGCTCTCGCGCCGGGTGGGCAGCGTGGAGGGGAACTCCTCCAGCGACTCGGCGATCTCGACCTGCGCCTCCTCCTGCACACGCGCGCGCTCCAGCAGGACGGGCAGCTTGCCGATGTTGTGCGTGCCGAAGACCACGTCGACCCAGGGGGCCCGCTTGACGATGGTCTCGCGGTCCTTCTGGGCGAGGCAGCCGCCGACGGCGATCTGCATGCCGGGCCGGCTCGCCTTCTTCGGAGCGAGGTGACCGAGGTTGCCGTACAGCTTGTTGTCGGCGTTCTCGCGGACGGCGCAGGTGTTGAAGACGACGACGTCGGCGTCGCCGTCGGAGCCCTCGGGCGCGCGGACGTACCCGGCGTCCTCCAGCAGACCGGACAATCGCTCGGAATCATGGACGTTCATCTGGCACCCGTAGGTGCGTACCTCATACGTCCTGACGCCCACGGCCTGGCTCCGGTCACTGCTGCTCATGGGACAAGGGTATGCGCTCGTGCGGACCCCCCTTTCCGCCGTCCCCGGGTGCGGTGTCCCCAAGGGGGCCGGGCGTCCATCCCTGGCGGCGCAGCACGGCGCCCACGTCCGGCGCCTCGTAGTGGTCGCCCTTGAGGACCTTGCCGTCGGCCCGGCGGGCGACCTGGCCGTCCAGGCCGAGCTTGGTCATGTTCGAGCGGTGGATCTCGGCCAGGACGGCGTCCAGGTCGATGCCGTGCACGAGGGCGGTGCCGTAGGCCACGTACACGACGTCCGCCAGTTCGTGCGCGAGCCGGTCGAGGGGGCCGGTGACCGAGACCTCGGCGACCTCCGCGGCCTCCTCGGCGAGCAGCTCTCCCCGGTGGGCGGCGAGCTCCGGCGCCACCTCCGTCGGGGTGGTGCGGGCGTCGAGCCCGAAGGCCAGGTGGAACGCGCGGACCAGGTCGGCGGGAGAGGGACTCATGCGGCCGACTGTAGCGAGCGGCCGGCACCGATCCGGGCCCCGCCCGGGACCCGGCGCTGGTCAGCGGGTGCACCGGCTGGCAGGATCGCGGACATGTCCTCAGCACTCACCCGCATCAGCAGGCGCCGGGCCCTCCAGGGCGCGGCCGCCGGCGTCGTGGCCCTCGGGCTGCTGCTGTGGTGGGTGCTACCCCTGGGCGAGGACCCGCCGAGCGGGACGATCACGTTCAGCACGGGCACGCGCGCCGGTGTCTACCAGGAGTACGGCGAGCTGCTGCGCGAGGAGCTGGCCAAGGACATGCCCCAGCTGAAGGTGCGGCTGCTGACGAGCGACGGGTCGCAGGAGAACGTGCAGCGGGTGGCGACCGGCCAGGCCGACTTCACGATCGCCGCCGCCGATGCCGTGGACACGCTCCGGATCGGCGGCAGGCCCGTCATGGACCGGCTGCGCGGGGTGGCCCGCCTCTACGACGACTACGTCCAGCTCGTCGTGCCGCCGGACTCGGACATCCGCTCCGTGGCCGACCTCAAGGGCAAGCGGGTGGCCATAGGGCTGCCGGACTCCGGGGTCCGGCTGATCGCCACCCGGGTGCTGGAGGCGGCGGGCATCGACCCGGCGAAGGACATCACGCCCCGCTCGGACGGCATCGACACCGGCCCCGAGCGGCTCGGGCACGAGCTCGACGCGTTCTTCTGGTCGAGCGGGGTGCCCACGGACGGCCTGGCGAAGATCGCGGAGACGTCCTCGTTCCGTTTCGTGCCCATCGACGCCGACCTGGTCGCCAAGGTGCACGCCCAGGGCGACGCGGCCCACTTCTACCGGGCGACGAACATGCCGGAGTCGGCCTACCCCACCGTCCAGAACGGCAGCACGGTGCCGACCATCGCCGTCTCCAACCTGCTGATCACCCGCGAGGACATGGACCCCCGGCTCACCGAGTGGCTGACCCGGACGGTGATCAAGAGCCGGGACGGCATCGGCGCGCATGTGCACTCCGCGCAGCTCGTGGACCTGCGCACGGCGATCTACACGGACCCGCTGGGCCTCCATGAGGGCGCGCGGCGGTACTACCGGTCGGTCAAGCCGTAGGGCATCCCCGCGCGTGCGCCCGTGTCGCTACGCGGCCGGGCCGGTCCTGGGCAGCGTCACCGTCACCCGCAGGCCGTGCGGCTCGTGGTGGGCGTACGCGATCGTGCCGCCGCCCGCGGCGAGCAGGGCCCGCGAGATCGACAGGCCGAGGCCCGAGCCCTTGACGTTCTGGTGGCGTCCGCTGCGCCAGAAGCGGTCGCCGATGCGGGCGAGCTCCTCGTCGGTGAGGCCGGGTCCGCGGTCGGCCACCTCGATCGTCGACGTGTCGCCGTCGGACGCGACGGTCACCTCGACCTTCTCGTCCCGCGGTGTGAACTTCACCGCGTTGTCGATCACGGCGTCCAGCGCGCTCGACAGGGCCACCGGGTCGGCCCAGGCGGTGGTGGCCGGGCAGGTCCCCCGCAGCCGTACGCCCTTCGCCTCGGCGGTCGGCGCCCAGGCCGCGACGCGCTCGGCGGTCAGCGCGCCGATGTCGGTCAGCCGGACGTCGGCCTCGGTGTGCTCGGCCAGGGCCAGGTCGAGCAGGTCGTCGAGGACCTGCGCCAGACGCCGGCCCTCGGCCTGGACCGAGGCGATCTCCTCGTTGCCCTCGGGCAGTTCGAAGGCGAGCAGTTCGATGCGCAGCAGCAGCGCGGCGAGCGGGTTGCGCAGCTGGTGGGAGGCGTCGGCGACGAACGCGCGCTGCTGTTCCAGGACGTCCTCGACGTTGTCGGCCATCTCGTTGAACGACCGGGCCAGCCGCCGCAGTTCCGGCGGGCCGCTGGCCACCGCGACCCTGGACTTCAGGCGTCCGCTCGCTATCTCGTGCGTGGTCACGTCCAGGACCCGCACCGGTCGGAGCACCCAGCCGGTCAGCCGGAGCGCGGCTGAGACGGCCACCAGCATGGCCACGGTCAGACCGGCGCCGATGATCAGCCAGCCGTGCAGGATCCGGGACCGCATCGGCCCGGTGGGCGAGTCGGTGACCACGACGGCGACGACGTCACCGTCCCGGATCACCGGCGAGGCGACGACCAGCCGGCCGCGCTGCCAGGGCCAGACCTGCTCCGGGTCGTGGCTGCGCCGGCTCAGCAGTGACTCCTCGAAGGCGTCGCGCACCTCGCCGGTCCCGGGCAGGAACCAGGTGCTCGGGCCGCTGGCCAGCGGGGTGTCGTTGGGCAGGAAGACGCCGGCGCGGACGCCGTAGACCTCGTAGTAGTTCTCCAGTTCCCGGCTGAGGACGCGCAGGACGTCGCGGGAGCCCGTGGCGGCGTCGGTGGCGGGGCGCGCGATGGCCGCGAAGTACGCCGTGTCGTCGATCCTGTCGACGACGACCTTCTGCTGCTGGGCGGCGGCCAGGCTCACCGCGAGCGGCACGCCGAGCGCGAGCAGCACGGCCGCCATCAGGACGATCAGCAGCGGGAGAAGCCGAGTACGCACCCTGGCCCGCTACGCCGCCGGGGCCACGAGCCGGTACCCGACCCCGCGCACGGTCTCGATCAGCGCCGGCATCCGCAGCTTGGCCCGCAGGGACGCCACGTGCACCTCGAGGGTGCGCCCGGTCCCCTCCCAGCTCGTCCGCCAGACCTCGCTGATGATCTGCTCGCGGCGGAAGACCACGCCGGGGCGCTGCGCGAGCAGGGCGAGCAGGTCGAACTCCTTGCGCGTGAGCTGGACGACCGAGCCGTCCACGCTGACCTGGCGGGTGGGCAGCTCTATGTGCACGGCGCCCAGGCGCAGCACGCCCTCGCCGCCCGTCGCGGCGTCCTCCGGAACGCTGCGCCGGCTGACGGCGTGGATCCGGGCGAGCAGTTCCCCGGTGTCGTACGGCTTCACCACGTAGTCGTCGGCGCCGAGGTTCAGCCCGTGGATGCGGGAGCGGACGTCGGAACGCGCCGTCACCATGATCACCGGGGTGCTGGTGCGTTTGCGGATCTTGCCGCAGACCTCGTAGCCGTCCTGGTCGGGCAGGCCGAGGTCGAGCAGGACGACGCCGAAGCCGTTGCCCTCCGGGACCAACGCCTGCAGGGCCTCCTCGCCGCTGCGGGCGTGCGTGACGTCGAAACCGTGCCGGGCGAGGACCGCGGACAGCGCGGCGGCGACGTGGTTGTCGTCCTCGACGAGAAGCAGTCTCATCCGTGCCTCCTTCGGTTCACCGGGCGTACGGTTCGGGCAGATACGACTGTGGGGCGGACCCGCGGTGCTGGTTGTGCACGCGCGCGTGCACATGGCAGTCACGCTGATGGACGAGGACGCCGTCAAGAGGGTTCCGGTTGCTCGCTGTTTCCGTTATGCAGCCGGTACGCGCACCTTCGCCGGTACTACGACACGTGTCCGATCGCTATCGGATCGTGATGCTCAGATTCACCTCAGAAGTAATGACGCAGGTCGGGAACGGTCACTACTGTCCTCCGAAACCGAGGAGGACGGAGCCTGAGAGCGATGACCGAAGTATCGGTGGCCAAGGACGACGTGGCCGCGTCCGGCGACCTTGTGGTCCTGAAAGATGTGAACAAGCACTTCGGCGCGTTGCACGTGCTCCAGGACATCGATCTGACGATCGCCCGTGGCGAGGTCGTCGTCGTCATCGGGCCCTCAGGGTCCGGCAAGTCCACCCTGTGCCGCACCATCAACCGCCTCGAGACGATCGACTCCGGCTCGATCACCATCGACGGCAAGCCGCTGCCCCAGGAGGGCAAGGAGCTGGCCCGGCTGCGCGCCGACGTCGGCATGGTCTTCCAGAGCTTCAACCTCTTCGCGCACAAGACCGTGCTCGAGAACGTGATGCTG
This sequence comes from Streptomyces sp. NPDC046859, assembly GCF_040645135.1. Taxonomy (NCBI): domain Bacteria; kingdom Bacillati; phylum Actinomycetota; class Actinomycetes; order Kitasatosporales; family Streptomycetaceae; genus Streptomyces; species Streptomyces sp. NPDC046859. The sequence goes on along the minus strand of NZ_JBEYXR010000010.1, from coordinate 65,693 downwards.
GGGCAGATCAAGGTCCGCAAGGCGGACAAGAAGAAGGCCGAGGAGAAGGCCCGGCAGCTGCTGGACCGCGTGGGCGTGGGAACCCAGGCGGACAAGTACCCCGCGCAGCTCTCCGGCGGTCAGCAGCAGCGGGTCGCCATCGCCCGGGCCCTGGCCATGGACCCCAAGGTCATGCTCTTCGACGAGCCCACGTCGGCGCTCGACCCGGAGATGATCAACGAGGTCCTGGAGGTCATGCAGCAGCTGGCCCGCGACGGCATGACCATGATCGTGGTCACCCACGAGATGGGCTTCGCGCGTTCGGCGGCCAACCGGGTGGTCTTCATGGCCGACGGCAAGATCGTCGAGGAGGCCGTGCCCGACCAGTTCTTCAGCGCCCCGCGCAGCGACCGCGCGAAGGACTTCCTGTCCAAGATCCTGCACCACTGACGGACTGCGCCCCGCAGCCGACGCCCCGCGTCACCCGCCGGCCCGTCTAGGGCACGTGTCTCTTCACCACACAAAGGATGTTCACATGAAGCTCCGCAAGGTCTCCGCCGCGGCCGCCACGGCACTCGTCCTCACCCTCACCGCCACCGCTTGCGGCGGCGACGGGGACAGTGACGGCGGGTCGGGCTCCGGTGGGGACAAGAAGATCACCGTCGGTATCAAGTTCGACCAGCCCGGCATCGGCCAGAAGACGCCGCAGGGCTACTCGGGCTTCGACGTCGACGTCGCCACCTACGTCGCGAAGAAGCTCGGTTACACCGAGGACCAGATCGAGTGGAAGGAGGCGAAGAGCGCCGACCGCGAGACCATGCTCCAGCGTGGTGACGTCGACTTCATCGCCGCCTCCTACTCGATCACCCCGGAGCGTCAGGAGAAGGTCGACTTCGCCGGCCCGTACCTGCTGGCGCACCAGGACGTGCTGGTCCGTGCCGACGACGCCTCGATCAAGTCCCCCTCGGACCTCAACAGCAAGAAGCTGTGCTCCGTGACGGGCTCGACGTCCGCCCAGAACGTCAAGGACAAGCTGGCCCCCAAGGCCGACCTGCAGCAGTACCCCACCTACTCCGCGTGTCTGACCGGTCTGCAGAACAAGGCCATCGACGCCCTGACCACCGACGACTCGATCCTCGCCGGCTACGCCTCGCAGGAGCAGTTCAAGGGCAAGTTCAAGCTCGGTGGCTTCAAGATGACCAACGAGAACTACGGCATCGGCGTGAAGAAGGGCAGCGACCTCAAGGGCAAGATCAACAAGGCCCTCGAGGACATGGTCTCCGACAAGTCCTGGGACGCGGCCGTGAAGAAGAACTTCGGCCCCGCGAACTACCAGAACGAGCCTGCGCCGGCGATCGGCGACATCAAGAGCTGATGACGTGTGCGCCGCCCGCGAGGGCGGCGCATCGGTCCCAGTCCACACGCGGAAGCGCGGGAGATCGTGTTCGACTTTCTTGAAGGTTATGACCTGCTGGGGGCCTTTTGGGTGACGGTGCAGCTCACCCTGCTGTCCGCCGCCGGCTCCCTGGTTTGGGGAACTCTTCTGGCCGCCATGCGTGTCGGCCCAGTCCCTCTGATGCGGGGCTTCGGCACCGCGTACGTGAACGTGGTACGGAACGTCCCGCTGACGGTGATCATCCTGTTCACCTCGCTGGGACTCAACCAGACCCTCCAGATCACGCTGGGCGCGGACAATTTCGAGACCATCAACTTCCGGCTCGCGGTACTCGGCCTGATCGCGTACACCTCGGCATTCGTCTGTGAGGCGATCCGCTCCGGGATCAACACGGTCCCCGTCGGCCAGGCGGAGGCGGCCCGCGCCATCGGTCTGAGCTTCATACAGGTCCTGACCCTCATCGTGCTGCCGCAGGCGTTCCGCTCGGTCGTCGGTCCGCTGGCCAACGTCCTGATCGCGCTCACCAAGAACACCACGGTCGCCGCCGCGATCGGTGTGGCCGAAGCCGCGCTGCTGATGAAGAAGATGATCGAGAACGAGGCACAACTCCTGCTGATCTCCGCGGTCTTCGCCTTCGGCTTCCTGTGCCTGACCCTGCCGACCGGCCTGATACTCGGCTGGGTGGGCAAGAAGGTGGCGGTGAAGCGATGAGCTCCGTCCTGTACGACGCCCAGGGACCGCGCGCCAAGCGGCGCAACATCCTCTTCACGGTGCTGTTCGTGGTCGCCCTCGCCGCGATCGTCTGGTGGGTCTACACGAACCTCGAGGAGAAGGCCCAGCTGGACTGGGAGAAGTGGAAGCCCTTCTTCGGCAGCGAGGCGTGGACCACGTACCTCCTGCCCGGCCTGAAGAACACGTTGATCGCGGCCGCCCTGTCCATGATCATCGCACTCCCGCTCGGCGCCGTCCTCGGTATCGCCCGCCTTTCGGACCACGCCTGGGTGCGCGTCCCCGCGGCAGTCGTCGTCGAGTTCTTCAGGGCCCTTCCGGTCCTGATCCTCATGATCTTCGGGCTGGCCCTATACTCGGCGTACACCAACGTCAACTCCGACGATCGTCCGCTCTACGCGGTGATCACCGGTCTGGTGCTCTACAACGCCTCGGTGCTCGCCGAGATCGTACGGGCCGGCATCCTCGCCCTCCCCAAGGGACAGACGGAGGCCGCGCACGCCATCGGTCTCCGCAAGACCCAGACGATGACGTCCATCCTGCTCCCGCAGGCCGTCACCGCGATGCTGCCGGCAATCGTCAGCCAGCTCGTCGTGATCGTGAAGGACACCGCGCTCGGCGGCGCCGTTCTCACCTTCCCGGATCTGATCGCGGCCGTGAGCCCGATGAGCTCCTACTACGGCGCGAACACGATCGCCAGCTTCACTGTGGTGGCCCTGATCTTCATCGCTATCAACTTCGCCCTGACGACGTTCGCGAGCTGGCTGGAGCGCAGGCTCCGGCGCAGCAAGAAGAGCACGGGCGCGGTCCTCAGCGCGGAGGACACGGAGGAGCTGAACCCGGCCGCCACGGGCGGCACCTTCGGGACCGGGGCCGAGCACTAGCCGGCCCAAGGCGTACCGGAGAGGGCAGTGGCTTGATCGCCACTGCCCTCTCCGCTCTCCCGCACCCTGGCGCCACACCCGAACCACCCCGGGTGCGATGACATGATCGCCACAGCCTTCCGTCACTTGACGCAAACACTGGCAATGGGTTGCATACGTTCTGTGATCGTGCACCCTGCTCCATCTTCTTGTTCACTCGCGTCCCTCGGGACACCGTTGCGGGCAGGGGGCGCCGCGCCGTGGACCCTGTGATCATCGTCGGCGCGGGGCCCGTCGGGCTCACCCTCGCCCTGGCACTGGCCCGTCAGGAGGTGCCCTGCGTCGTCCTCGACGAGGGCCCCGGCAAGGACGAACCCCGTCTCGCCCGCACCGTCGTCCTGCGGGAGGACACCACCGCCCTCGTGGAACGCCTGACCGGCGCCCCGCTCGGCGCGCTCGGCACCCGCTGGGCCGGATGGCGGTCGATGCGGCGCAAGCAGGTGACGCGCGAGGTCTCGTTCGAGGACGCCGCCGCTCCGTCCGAGGGCCACCCGAACCCCGCCCCGCTGCACATCGCCCAGCACGCCCTGACCGGTGCCCTGCGCACCGCCCTCGCGAACGAACCCCTCGTCAAGCTCGCCGTGGACAGCCGCCTGGACGCGATGGAACAGGAGCCCTCCGGCGTCACCGTGCACACCCGCGGCCCCCAGGGCACCTGGTGGCGCGGCAGTTACGTCGTCGGCTGCGACGGCCCCCGCTCGACCGTCCGCAAGCTCCAGGACATCCGCTTCCCCGGCCGTACCGCCGTCGAACGGCACGCCGTGGCCGCCCTGCGCGTGGAACTCCCCTGGGAGGGCCGCGCGTTGCTCCACCGGATGCCGCGCTGGCGGATGTCCGGCCCGTCGGCCGGCGAGATCACCGGACGCCCGCTCCCCGACGGCGTGTGGCGCCTGGACTGGCTGCTGCCGCCGGGCAAGGACCTCGTCACCCCCGAACTGCTGGTGACGCACATCCGGGAGACCCTCGCCGGCTGGTGCGACGGCGCGACACCGCCGTACGACCTGCTCGACACCGGTGTGCACACGGTCCATCACCGGCTCGCCCGCCGGTGGCGCGCCGGCCGCGTCTTCCTCGCGGGCGACGCCGCGCACTGCCTCGGCACCCTCGGCACCCACGGCCTCGACGAGGGGCTGCGCGACGCCGACAACCTCGCCTGGAAACTGGCACCGGCCTGGCACCACGGCACACACGAGGCGCTGCTCGACTCCTACCAGACCGAGCGGCGCGCGGTCGTCGCCGCCCGGCTGCGGGCCGCCGACCAGGCGCTTCCGCTGCTGCGCTCCGGTGGCGGCCTGCGGACGCTCGTCCCCGGCTCGGCCCGGGGCCACGAGGCCCTGCTGACGGACGGGCACCTCGGCCAGGGCCCCGTCGGAGCGCCGGGGACGTACGCCGACTCCCCGCTCGCCCCAGGCCGGCTGGAGGGCGAGGTCCCCGTCGACACGCCGCGCGGCGCTCCCGTCGCGGACGTGCGGGTCACCGCCGAGGACGGCTCCTTCGCCCGGCTCCGGGACCGGCTCGGGCGCGGTGCGCTGCTGGTCGTCCTCATCGCGCCGGGCACGGGTGTGTGGGACCGCAAGCACTGGGCGACCGCCGGCATCATGCCGCGCCTGGCGGCGGCGGTGACGGCGTTGCCGTACCGGGCCGAGTTGCTGGTCGCGGAGAGCTATCCGGGCGCGGCCGCGCACTCGGTCCTGCTGGTGCGCCCCGACGGGTATCTCGTGACCGCCCTCGGCGGGGTGCGGCCCGCGGATCTCTACGCGGCGGCCGAGGCGGCCCTGGGCGGACCGGTCACCGCCCAGGCACCAACGCAGGCCGGGGCGGAACGGGCCGGAGCCGCCTCGCGCTGAAACCTTGCCTCAGCCGTCCCGCAGTCATCCTCGGCCATGCCGGCTTCGTGCATGGGGGCGACACCCACCGTCACTGTCGGGTCCGCATAGTGACGGTGAGTTGACCGGCCCCGACCGGCGTGGTGTACTCCCGAACGTGACCGACACCTGTGTGCGCCTGTGGCGGCGGGTCCATATGGACCTCGTCCGCTATGCGGGCTGCGTGTGTCGTCCGTCCTGCTGACTTCGCCTCTTCTCCTTCCGCGTGCGCCGCGACCTTCGCTCGTGCTGCCGCGCGCTCTTCGCGAACTCCTTCCAGGACGGTGCTCCTTGTCTGTCTCCCGTGCCGCCGTTGCCTCCTCGCGGCAGAACCCCGCGGCCGACGCCTCCTCCTCGGCCTCCGCTCCGACGCAGGCGGACCTGCTCGACTTCGTCCGGCGCGCCGCCGCCGACACCGCGTTGATCGCCTCGCTCCCGCTCGATCCCGAGGGCCGCACCTGGGTACGGCTCGAAGGTCCCGGTGGCAGCGAGGCCTGGCTGATCGGCTGGCCTCCCGGCACCGGCACCGGCTGGCACGACCACGCCGAGTCGGTCGGGGCGTTCGTCACCGCGTCCGGTGAGCTCACCGAGCACTCGCTGGCCGTCCGGCTGCCGGCCGGCGGCTGGAAGACGCTGGAACTGGCCGACGACGTGGACCGCTCACGCCGGCTGCCGGCCGGCAAGGGCCGCGGCTTCGGCCGTCACCATGTGCACGAGGTCCTCAACGAGTCGACCGAGCGGCACGCGGTCTCCGTACACGCCTACTACCCGCCCCTCCCGCTCATCCGCCGGTTCAGCCGCAGCGGCCCGGTCCTGCGCCTGGAACAGGTCGAGCAGCCCGAAGACTGGCAGTGAGCGAGTGCGGAGCGGAGGCGAACGACGATGAGCGGTACGGAGAACGCGGGTGAACGGCCTGTCGGTATCGACACGTTGCTGGAGCGGGTGCGCGCCGGCTACGAGCGGATCGAACCGCGGGACGCCTACGCGGCCGCCGAGGACGGTGAGGCCCTGCTGGTCGACATCCGTTACGCGGCCCTGCGCGAGCGGGACGGTCTGATCCCGGGCGCGCTGATCATCGAGCGCAACGAGCTGGAGTGGCGGCTCGACCCCCAGGGCAGCCATCGCGTCCCCGAGGCCACGGGCCACGACCTGCGGGTCGTGGTGCTCTGCAACGAGGGCTACGCGTCGAGCCTGGCGGCCGAGTCGCTGCACCGCCTGGGGCTGCACCGGGCCACCGACCTGGTCGGCGGCTTCCAGGCCTGGCGCGCGGCGGGGCTGCCGGTGACGCCGGGCGCGGACGGTCAGGGCCCTTCCTGAGTCCTCGGCCCGGCCGGCTCCGGGGCCGGCTCCCGGGCGATTCCTGAAGCCGGACGCGAACCCGAACGCGATGGGCGCCCCCGCGCGTCCACCGTGTCCGGCATGTCAGGGGTCCCACCGGGCCTCGCCTCAGGCCCCCGCGTCCCCGAGGAAGTCGGTGTCCTCGCCCTCCTCCTCCAGGGCTTGCCGGATCACCCGCAGGGCCATGCCCTCGGGGTAGCCCTTGCGGGCGAGCATGCCCGCGAGGCGGCGCAGGCGCTTGTCGCGGTCGAGTCCGCGTGTGGAACGCAGCTTGCGCGCGACGAGTTCGCGGGCGGTCGCCTCCTCCTGCTCGGAGTCGAGCTGGGAGACGGCCTCGTCGATCAGCGCGGAGTCCACGCCCTTGGTGCGCAGCTCCCTGGCGAGTGCCCGCCGGGCGAGCCCCCGGCCGTGGTGCCGGGACTCCACCCAGGCGTCCGCGAACGCGCTGTCGTCGATGAGCCCGACCTCCTCGAACCGCGACAGCACCTCCTCGGCGGCGGCGTCCGGGATCTCCCGCTTGCGCAGGGCGTCGGCGAGCTGCTTGCGCGTGCGCGGAGTCCCGGTGAGCAGGCGCAGGCAGATCGCCCGTGCCCGCTCGACCGGGTCCCCCGGAGGCGTCCCCTCCTCGGCCCTCGACGAGGAAGTGGCGCCACCGTCCTCACCGGACGGCTCCGTACGTCCGCGCCGGCGTCGCCCGCGCGGACCTTCAGGGCCGTCCGAACCCCATGCCCCGCCGCGGTTCCGTCCGCGGCGGGAGCCTCCCCCAAAGGCAGCGGCACCGTCGTACGCCGTGCCGCCCTCCCTCTGGGCCCCGCTGTCGATCCCGCCGACCGCGTCATGGGCCGGGTCCCCGGCGGGGGTGTACCCGCCCGTCCCGGAGGAGCCCTCGTCGGCTCTCCCCCACCCGCGCGGGGCCTCCGGGTGGTCGGTGTACTCGGCCCAGTCCGTTCGCCGTGTCACGGATCAGCTCTTGGCAGCCGTGGCCTTGGTCTTGGCTGCCTTGGCCGCTGCCGGAGCGGGCACCGACTTCGCGGCGTCGTCCGCGGGGGTGGCGGCAGCGGCGTCCGCGCCGGGCTCGGCGGCGGGCTCCTCCGGGCGCACGCCGACGCCCAGCTTCTCCTTGATCTTCTTCTCGATCTCGTTGGCGAGGTCGGGGTTGTCCTTCAGGAAGTTGCGGGCGTTCTCCTTGCCCTGGCCGAGCTGGTCGCCCTCGTACGTGTACCAGGCACCGGCCTTGCGGACGAAGCCGTGCTCCACGCCCATGTCGATCAGGCCGCCCTCGCGGGAGATGCCATGGCCGTAGAGGATGTCGAACTCGGCCTGCTTGAAGGGCGGCGCCACCTTGTTCTTCACGACCTTGCAGCGGGTGCGGTTGCCGACCGCCTCCGTGCCGTCCTTCAGGGTCTCGATGCGGCGGATGTCGATGCGCACCGAGGCGTAGAACTTCAGCGCCCGGCCACCGGTCGTGGTCTCCGGGGAGCCGAACATCACGCCGATCTTCTCGCGGAGCTGGTTGATGAAGATCGCCGTGGTCTTGGACTGGTTGAGCGCGCTGGTGATCTTCCGCAGGGCCTGGCTCATCAGACGGGCCTGGAGACCGACGTGGCTGTCGCCCATCTCGCCCTCGATCTCCGCGCGCGGGACGAGCGCGGCGACGGAGTCGATGACGATGAGGTCGAGAGCGCCGGAGCGGACCAGCATGTCCACGATCTCGAGCGCCTGCTCGCCGTTGTCCGGCTGGGACAGGATCAGGTTGTCGATGTCGACGCCGAGCTTCTTCGCGTACTCGGGGTCGAGTGCGTGCTCCGCGTCCACGAAGGCGACCTGGCCGCCGGCCTTCTGCGCGTTGGCCACGGCGTGCAGGGTCAGGGTCGTCTTACCGGAGGACTCCGGTCCGTAGATCTCCACCACACGGCCGCGCGGCAGGCCGCCGACGCCGAGGGCGACGTCGAGGGCGGTCGATCCGGTCGAGATGACCTCGATCGGCTCCATCGACCGCTCGCCCATGCGCATGACCGCGCCCTTGCCGAATTGCCGTTCAATCTGTGCGAGAGCGGCATCCAGGGCCTTCTCGCGGTCGGTTCCTGCCATGGGTTCCACCCGGTTTGCTTGAGTCGATCGCTTCACGTCAAAGACGCTAACGCCTGCCACTGACAACGCGCCCCGACGCCCGTCCAGCCTGTGGACAACTCGGGGACTTCTCCCTCGAAACCATGGCGAAACGCCCACCGAGTGGCCTGCCGGAGTCTCCATAAGAATAGATGTTCGATTTTGGTGTCAAGCGCGCCACGCCCTCCCGGGGCAGGCCCCTCAGGAAGGCCCCGGCCCCGATCCCCCCGGGTTCTCCGGGTCCCCGGCGTCCCCCGAGTCCCCCGAGTCCGCGCCTGATCGCGGCCCGGCGCCCGGTCCGGGCTCCTCTCCGGAGTCCGACCCGGACTGTGCCGTCGAGCCCCCGGTCCGCCGGTTCCACGCCTCACGTACCCGCCCGGCCAGCCCGCGCCCGGCGCCCCGGTCCCGGTGCCCGTGGACGCGAGGGTCGTCGGTGACGTCGTACCGCTTCACATAGGCACCCAGGAACGCCTGCAGTGTGGCGACCGCCGGAATGGCGATCAGGGCGCCCACCGCACCGAGCAGAGCGGTGCCCGCGACGACCGAGCCGAAGGCGACGGCGGGGTGGATGTCGACGGTCTTGGAGGTCAGCTTGGGCTGGAGGACGTAGTTCTCGAACTGCTGGTAGACCACGACGAAGATCAGCACCCAGAGCGCGTACCAGGGGCCGACGGTGAACGCGATCAGCATGGGCAGGGCGCCCGCGAGATAGGTGCCGATGGTGGGGATGAACTGCGAGACCAGACCCACCCATACGGCGAGCACCGGCGCGTACGGCACATCCAGAGCGGCCAGCAGGATGTAGTGGGCCACGCCCGAGATCAGCGCCATCAGACCGCGCGAGTACAGATAGCCGCCGGTCTTGTCGACGGCGATCTCCCAGGCCCGCAGCACCTCGGCCTGCCTGGACGGCGGCAGCACGGAGCACAGGCCCCGCCGCAGGCGCGGGCCGTCCGCGGCGAAGTAGAACGAGAACAGCGTGATCGTCAGCAGCTGGAACAGGCCGCCGAGCACCTGGGCGGAGACGTCCAGGACACCGGTCGCGCTGTTCTGCACGTAGTTGCGCAGCCAGTCGGAGCGCAGCAGCCCTTCCTGGACGTCCACCCGCCGCAGCTCGGTGTTGAAGTGCGTGTTGATCCAGTTGATGACGGAGTCGAGGTACTCCGGGAAGTCCTCGACGATCTTGACGATCTGCCCGGCGAGCATCGACCCCAGAAGGGCCACGAACCCGGCGGAGACGATCATCACGGCGAGGAAGACGATGCCGGTGGCCAGTCCCCGGCGCATGCCGCGGGAGGCCATCCAGCTCACCGCGGGCTCGACGGCGAGCGCCAGGAAGAACGCGATGAGAATGTTGATCAGCAGGCCGGTGAGCTGGTGGAAGGCCCAGCTGCCGAGCTGGAACGCACCGACGAGGGCCAGCGTCAGCACCAGGGCGCGCGGCAGCCAGCGCGGCATGCGCGCGTCCGGCCCGCCACCGGCCTCCCGCGGGGGCGGGGCGGGCGGGGGCGTGCCGAACGGGGGTTCCTGCCAGGCGGGCTGCCCGGTCTCGTCAGTGCGTGCCACGGGGCAAGTCTCGCCCACGGCGGTGACAATCGGACCCGGGCCCGCGATCTCTGTGACGCGTCAGCGCTTCTCCCCCGGGACGTTCATGACCTCGCACACCACACGCCACACGTCCTTGGCGTCCCAGCCGGCGCCCAGCGCCTCGTGCACGGTGCGTCCGCCGAGTTCCGTCATCACATGGTCGCGCGCGAACGTCTCGGCGTTCCCCGCACCGAAGTGCTCCGCCATCCGCTGCCAGAAGACCGTCAACCGCATGCTTTCCGCTCCATGCCCGCCATGACCTGCATGTTTCCAGCCTCTCACACCCCCTCACGGCCGTCAGGGGGCTTCTGCTGAACCAACTGGCCGGAAGCGCGGGTCAGAACACAGGTGGCAGGCCCTACCGCCCGGCGGCCACCAACGACTGCCTGACGTGCCGGGGCCACTTCCCTGCCAGTCATGGGGCGGCGTGCCGCCCCGCCCGATCACATCCTGCTCCGCTTCGGCTTCGGCGCGACCCCGGCCGCCGCCATGTGCGTCCTGATCCGCTTGCGGGCCCGGTGCAGTCGGCTCATCACGGTGCCCTCCGGTACGTCGAGCACTTCGGCGGCCTCCGCGTAGCTCAGCCCGCCGATGTCCACCAGTCGGACCACCTGCCGGTGCTTGTCGGGCAGAGCGGCCAGCGCGGCGCCGACCACCTCGTCGAAGCCCTCGCCGACGACGACCTCCTCCGGCGAGGCCACCGTGTCGGCCGCGGTCATCCGGTCCAGGGCGGCGTCGGGGTCGTCGAGCAGGTGGGGCCTGCGGCGGCGGTGCCGGTTGATCTCCGCGCGCCGCATGATGGTCAGCAGCCAGGCGCGGGGGTGCTCGCCGTCGAACCGGTCGATCGCGTTGTAGGCGCGCAACAGCGTGTCCTGCACCAGATCCTCGGCGTCGGCGGGCTGCGCCGTCAGCGTCATCGCCACCCGCAGCAAGACCTCCACCTCGGGCAGCACGTACTCCGTGAATGCCTTGTCCCGCACCTCCGGCGGCTGCGCCACTGTGTCTCCCAAGGACTAGACCCCCCAGGCCAACCGGAGCATTCCACGAAATGGGGCACGCCGTAACGCGGGTTTCCCGTGCACGACGAAGCCGAGTGCGACGGCGACGACCTCGCTGAGGGCTGTTCTCCCTCACACGCCACCAACGCGGTGAAGCTACGATCCAGACGCCATTCGGCAGCATCCCCCAGCGCCGCTGAAGCCGCACGGCAAGCGGGCCCGGCCAAGCGGCACTCACCTGCCGGGTACGCGAGCGGCCCCGTCACCCGGCCCGGTGTGCAACAGGGACGAGCCGAACCCGCGCAGCCGTTCCACTGCCTGGGCGTCGGGCCGCCCCCGCCGGGCCAGCGACTCCTTGATCTCGCGGTATTGGACGGCCTCCATGCCGCAGTCACAGCAGTCGTTCAGGTGTGCGATCACCTGGCGGGCGGTGACGTCATCCGTCTCCCCGTCCAGATACGCCTGCAGGACACGGATCGCCATGGCACAGCCCATCCCCGGCCGCACCGCGTCCTGCCGTCTCGGCCACACCCTCATCGCCTACCTCGCCTCGCTCCCGGACCGGCCGTCACGCCGACGTCGTCGTCTGCGCAACGACGGCTCCGGCACCCGAACCACCGGCGTTCGGGCACGGCTCAGCAGGGAACCAGACCGCTCACCCCGTGCGCCCGGGCAATCCGTACCCCTGCCCACCTGCCACCAGGGGGCATCGGGCGCCCGGACACGGCCCTTTGCGAGCAGGGAACCCACTGACGGCGCCTCCACATTCCCTTCGGCGGGCGGGCGCCGGACGTCCAGGCCCTTGCCTCTGTGCGGCGTCGCGTCATGTTTCGGCAGTACCGGCGGGTGTGACCGAATCGGGGCGCAAACGGTGTCAACCAGGGGAGCCTTGGGATCAGACAGGGAGGGCGACCGACGGCATGTTCCACTCAGGGCAGCGGGTCAAGCCCCTTCTGTACGTATCCCTCTTCCTCGTCCCCACCGCCGTGCAGCAGCCCCTCGGCGATCCCCCGCAGCCGCTCGACCGCGTCGGCGTCCGGCTCCGACCCGCGGGCGAGCGCGTCCTTGATCCTCCGGTAGGTCTCGGCCTCCAGTCCGCAGGGGCGGCAGTCCTCCAGATGGGCCGTCACCCGGCGGGCGGTGGCCTCGCCGGTCTCCCCGTCCAGATACGCCTGCAGGATCCGGGCCACCCGCATGCAGTACATCCTGCGCTCGGCGGGCTGTACGCGCTTCGACCACATGTTCACCGTTCACCTCGTCCCGGCACCGGTCCGGCCGCGGCCGGCCGGACACGGATCCGCCTGCGCGCTTGGCGCAGTCGCCTCGTCACGGCCGCTTCACGCGTACCCGGCAGAGCGGCCGCCTCCCTTCACTCCTGAGTCCGCGTTCCACTCCTGCACGGACCGCGGCGGACGTGGTCGAAGAGTACCCTTTTGTACAGATGATCCCTGCTCCAGCATCCATGGCCGGAGGTCTTCATGGACGTCCTGGTACTCGTCGGCCGCATCCTCTTCGTGGCCCTCTTCCTCGCCTCGGCTCTCAGCCACTTCACGCAGACCAGGACGATGGCCGAGTACGCCGCATCCAAAGGTGCCCCGTCTTCCGCTGCAGTGATCCGCGGCACCGGTCTGTTGCTCCTCATCGGCTCACTGAGCGTCCTGCTCGGCATCTGGGCCGACCTCGGCTTCCTGCTGCTGGCCGTGTTCCTGATCCCGGCCGCGCTGCTGATGCACGCGTTCTGGAAGGAGAGCGACGCCCAGTCCCGGCAGTTGGAAATGATCCAGTTCCTGAAGGACATGGCCCTGGCGGGGGCCTCGCTGATGCTGCTCGCCCTCATCTCTCACGCCGGTGGGGACCTCGGGCTGACGATCACCGGTCCGGCGTTCGACATCGGCTGACACGGCGCTCGGCGCAGTACGCGTCCACCTTCGTACGGCCTGTCTCCTGCCGTTCCACACTCCGGGCCTGCGCCGTCACGGTCCGTCCGGCTCCGTTGCCGCGTCGGGCTGCGCCGGACGGAAGCCCCAATCGGAGGCCTTGGCGACCGCCTCCAACTGGGACCGCGCGTCCAGCTTCTCCAGGATCCCGCGTACGTGGGTGCGCACGGTGGCGTAGCTGATGGTGAGGTGGTCGGCGATGGCCCGGTTGTCGAGGCCCTGTGTCATGAGGGCGAGGATCTCCCGCTCTCGCGCGGTGAGGCTCTCCAGACGCTCCGTCTGTCGCGCGGAGGTACGGGTGCTCTCACGGTGGCGGGCGAGAACCTCCATGAGCGTGCGGGCGGGAATCAGGGTCTCGCCCGCGGCCGCGGCACGGATGGCCGTGGCGATCTCCTCGCCGCCCGCCGACTTGAGCAGGTATCCGCTGGCGCCGGCCTCGACCGCGGCCAGCAGAGCGCCGTCGCTGGTGTCGGCGCTGAGGAACACGACCGCGATGGCGGGGTCGTGGGCGCGGATGTGGGCCGCGGCCTCCGCGCCGGTGCCGTCGGGCAGCCGGTAGTCGATCAGCGCCACCTGTGGAGAGAGTTGCTCCGTCATCGGCACGGCTTCGGCCACGGAGTCGGACCAGCCGACGACGGTCAGGTCGTCGTACTCGTCGAGCAGGGCCCACAGTCCCTCGGCGACAGCCCGGTGGTCCTCGACAAGGAGCACCTTGGTGAGTTCGGGTGCCTGGTTCATGGCCCGGGATCCTTCGGCACCGATGTGCCGTTCTCCTCCGTTCCGGATTCCGTGGACGGTGAGGGAGTCCCCTCGATCGGAACCCAGAACTCGACGGTGGTGCCCACTCCCGGCTCGCTCTCCACGCGGCTCCAGCCTCCCGCCATCTGGGCGCGTTCGTGGATGAGGGTGAGGCCCAGGTGACCGGGGCGGGACTCGACTTCGAGGGGGTCGTAGCCCGCGCCGTCGTCGACGATCCGCATCAGGCAGCCGTCGTTGAGACCGAGCAGTTGGACTCGGACCGTCTTGGCCCGGGCGTGCTTGAGCACGTTCATCAGGGCTTCCTGGGCGGTCCGGTAGAGGAGCACCATGGTCTCGACGGACAGAGTGGTGTCCAGCCGGTCCTCGAACTTGTAGTGCGTGCCGGTCTCGACGCGCATCCGGTCGAGGAAGGTCTGCAGGGCGGTGGTGAGGCTGCCGTGCTCCAGGTCGGGGGGCCGCAGATCGAAGATGAGTTGGCGCAGGCGGCTGAGTGAAAGTTTCAGGGTCTCGTCCAGCCGGTCCATCACCTGGACGTCCTTGGGGTCGGTCAGCCGCCTGCGCAACTGCTGCAGGCGCAGGCCGGCGGCGGTGATGACCTGGATGGTGTCGTCGTGGATGTCGGCGGCGATGCGCCGGCGTTCCTCCTCCTGGGCGTGGATGAGGTGGCTGAGCAGTGCCTGCCGGTCGCGGTCGGTACCCTCCAGGAGCTCCAGGCTGCGTTCGAGGACGAACTGGGCGCGCTGCACCTCGGTGATGTCCCGTACCGTCAGCACGGCGAGCACGTTCCCGGCGGTGCGCAGCGGACTGACGCTCACATCGACCGGGAACTGCTTGGAGTCCTGGCGTCGGCCGACCAGTTCCACGCGGCGTCCCGCCGGTTCCTGGCGCGGATCGGTCCAGTCGCTGAGGGAGACGGTCAGCGGCTGGTCGGGCAGCAGCACCTCGAGTCGCGTGCCGATCAACTGCTCGTGGCTGTACCCGAAGAGGGATTCGGCACGCGGGCTGGCCTGGCGGACGCGGTCCTCGGCGTCCACGACCAGCATCGCGTCGGGAGAGGACTCGACGAGCTGGTGCAGCCGATCGCCGGTCCCGCCCGCCTCGCCGAGGTCCGTCACGTACACCACGCGACGGGGACGCCCGCCCCGCAGTCGGCCGCCGCCGATCCGCGCGGGGAACTCCGAGCCGTCCCGGCGCAAAGCCGGCGTGACCGGAGCGATCAGCTCTTCGGTGGCCACACCGACACCGGAATGTTCGGGCAGCAGGTCGCGCAGCCGCTTGCCGCGCAGTTCCGACGCGCTATAACCGAACATGTGCCGGGCGTGGCCGTTGGCGAGTTCGACACGGTCCTGGGCCCCTACGACCAGCACGCCGCAAGGCGCCTGTTCGAGCACGTCCAGGCATGCCTTCTCGTCGATACGGGTGGGAGCGGCTGCCGCCCCCGGCACCGGCGGTCTGGGGACGCGACGCAGTGGTTCCAGGCAGGACTCCGCCAGTTCGGCCGACGTGCTGAACTGGCCGCGGGCCGCGCGGGTGATGGCTTCGAGGATCTCCTCCGCGGGCGCGCCCTTGACCAGATATCCGACGGCCCCGGCGAGGAGCACATCGGTCACGGTCTCCCGGTCGGCGTACGCGGAGAGGGCCAGAATCCTCGTGTCCGGCGCGCGTTCACGGAGGGTGCGTACGGTGGTGGGGGCGTTGCCCTTGGGCATCTGCACGTCCAGGACCAGGACCCGCGGATGCGTCTGGGCGGCCACCGAGACCGTCTGCGCGTGGTCGACGGCCAGTCCCACCAGTTCGAAGGCCGGGTGGGACTCGACCAGGTCGGCGAGCGCCTCGCGGACCTCGGCGTCGTTGTCGGCCACCATGACCGGGATGCGGCGAGTCATGGCCTCCCGCTCCTCCCGAGGACGGCGTCCGGCAGGTGGTGGGGGCCGAGCTGGTCGCGCCGGCACACGCCCAGGGAGGGCATCACGGCGGCAACCGGGGCGATCAGTACGTCGTAGTGGCCGCCGATCCGGTCGCAGACCGCGATCGCCATCACCGCGTCCCACACCGCTGCCCAGAACGCCCAGTCGTGCCTCTGGTGGCTCAGCGCCGCGTCCAGGGCCGCCCGGCGGGCCACGGACGCCGCCACGAGAATGCGATAGCGCTCCTCGTCCGTGGTCGTGCGCCGGACTTCGGCCCACGCCTCGGCGCGGGTCTGGCTGGAGGTCTGCCGCCACAGGCCGGCCACCCGGTCGATCTCCTGCGGCGACAGGTCCTCGATGTGGGTGAGAAACTGCAGGACCCGTCGGGTGTTGGGCCCGAAGACGACGCTCATGGTGTGCTCCTCCCGTGTCGGTCGCCGTGCGGCTCCGGCCGTTCGTCCGGCCCGTCCGGTCTACTGCCCCTGGCCCTGCTGCCCTTGGTCCTGCTGCCCTTGGTTCTGCTGCCCTTGGTCCTGCTGCCCCTTCTCGGCCGAGTTGACGGAGGCCTTGGCCTCTCCGCCGCTCTTGCTGCCGACGAGCTTGAAGGTCACGCCGCCCTCGTCGGCCTTGGTGATCGGGTACGAACCCACCGCCTCCGCCTCGCCCTTGGCATCGACCTGGAAGGTCGTGACCTTCTTGCCGTCGCCGTTCGGGCCGCCGGCGTAGAGGGTCACGGTCTCGTTCGCGGCGAAGCCGGTGACATAGAAGCTCACCGCCGTACCGGCCTTGCCGGAGTAGGCGCTGGGCTCGGCGGCCGGCGTGTAGGGCATCACCTGGAAGCCGGAGCGGACCACGGCCCGGGTCCGCTCTCCGATCGCGGTGAGGCTCTGCTTGCCCTCCAAGCCGAAGGGCACGTCGAAGGACACGGACCCGACCTTGCCGTTGGCGTCGGCGGTGGCGGTGAAGGCGGGGATGCCGCTGGCGCTGTTGATGTAGTACAGGACACGCTCGGCCGGGGCGAACCCGCCGGCGGATACGGTGATCTTGTGTCCGGACTTCAGGGAGTACGGCGACGACTTGAGCGTCGGGTACAGGCCCAGGATCTGGAAGGGCGCGGTAGCGGTGGTCTTGCTCTTCTCACCGACCAGGATCAGCGTGCTGATACCGGTGGGGGCGACACCGACCTTGACGTCGGCGCGGCCGATGCCGCCGGATCCGTCGGCGGTCAGGCTGGCGTCCGGCTTTCCGCCGACGCGACCCCAGAAGACGTTGATCTTCTCCTCGGGCCTGAAGCCTCGGATGCTGAGAGACACACTGTCCCCGGGCTTGCCCACCGCCTTGCTGATCTTCACCGAGCCGACCACGCCGCCCGAGACCAGCTGGGCCTCGGCCACATTGTCGGCGTCGCGCTGCTGTGCGACCAGGACGGCGCCCTGGCTGACGCTCTCGGGCACCGCGATCTGTGCGTTGATCGACCCGGTCTTGTCGGTTTTCGCCGTGCCTATGCTCTTTCCCTCGCTCTTCTTGGCCGAGGTCTTCAGGAACAGGTCCACGGTGGACTTCGCGTCGAAGCCCGCGCCCTCGACGGTCGCCTTGCCACCGGGCGTGACCAGGCCGGGGTTGACCACGATGACCGGCCCGGCCTCCCGCGGGATCTTCTGGTTTCCCAGCTTGACCGACTTCGGCTTCTTGGTCGGTTTCTTGATCTCCTCGGGGGCGCTCTTCCGGTGCTCGGACTTGTCGCCGGTCGTGTTCAGAGCGCCGCCGAATCCGCTGCTCCTCGCGATCTGGAAGAGGGACCCGACGACGACGAGCGCGATGACGGCCATCAGGAACCTCTTCCAGGTGAACCGGCTCTTCTTTCCTCCGGGTGCTCCTGGAGGTGCCTGTTCGTCCTCCTCGAGGCTCTCCGGTATGTCCTGTTCCCTGTTCTCGGGGTTCTCCGGCATGACGTTCACCTCCTCGGCCCGGGGCTAACCGACCCGGTAGATCTGCAGTTTGATGTCGCCCTGACCCGTCTCCCAGACCTTCCTCGCGTTCTTCAGCCCGGCCAGGATCCAGTTCTCGCGGCCGTCGCCGTTGTTGCCGTTCATCGACTGCCGCATCTTGTTGGACATGACGATGTAGTCGATGTTCTGCCAACGCTTGGCGAAGAGTTTGTCGCGTACGTCGGGGTCGGCTGAGGCGTTCCAATGGGAGTGCGCGAACGGATAGAAGGGAGGGACGTCGTGGAGTGCGCTCCACAGGTCGTCGTCCATGATGATCCGCGCGTCCGACGGGACGTGCTCCCGTATCCAGGCGACTTGTTCCTCCTGCATACGGGTCAGGTCCAGCTTCGGGTGGTACTGGTCCGCGACCGCCACCTTCCCCTCGTCATTGACCGTCAGCAGATAGCCCGTCATCGGTACGAGCAACAGCAGTGCCGCAGCCGCGGCGGGCACCGCTAGCCGCAGCCGGGGACGCAGCCGCCCCACCAGCCGATCGGTCACCATGCCGATGCTCATCGCGAACAGCGGGATCATCGGAGCGATGTAGAAATCCAGCAGGACACTGCCCCGCACGAGATAGAAGGCATAGGCGACGGCCATCGTGCCGACCACGAGGAGTCCCAGGTCGCGCTGACGGTCTTTGAGACCCCAGTACAGGGCGGCCAGCATGGCGAGCAGACCGAGGATCAGGAACAGTCCGTCCCTCGGGAGCCAGCTGTTGTACAGGAAGCTGCCCTGGCCGAGCAGGGAGCCCTGGTTGCGGTTGAGCTGCCACCACAAGGTGTAGAGCAGGGACACGTGGTCGGCCGGCGGGTTGTTCAGGTCGAAGTCGAGGCCACTGGGCACAAGCTCGTTCTTCAGCACGGCGTACAGGACGTAGCCACCGACCGGGATCACCATCGCGAACGGCCACAGCGACCTGGTGAACCGGCGTTGGGTGGAGCCCTTCACCCTGCGGTGCAACAGGTACACCAGGGTGGGGACGAAGAAGAGCGCGTTCTCCTTGGTGATCAGTGCGATGCCCAACGCGGAGCCGGCGCCCACCGCGTGCCGGATCCTCATGTCGCGGCCGATCAGCAGGTACAGGCTCAGCAGCACCCAGAACATCATGAGGTTGTCCAGCAGGACCTGCCGCTGGTAGTAGACGGCGAGGGGCGAGACGTTGTAGAAGAACGCGGCGACGGTGGCGGCCAGGAGGCTGCCGCTCAGCCGCCGGACGATCTCGAAAAGCAGGGCCACGCTGGCCAGGTGGACCAGCAGCATCAGGAACCGGCCGGTGTTGATGGCGTTGCCGAACGTCTCGAACTGGCCCGGCAGCGGGAAGGCGAAGCCGGCGAGCTGGATCCAGCCGCCGGGCGCGTGGTCGTAGTCGTAGGTGTACGGCGACAGCCGGGTCTGCCGGACCAGCGACCAGGCCCGCTGCATGTAGATGCCCTCGTCGGTGAGGTACAGCGGGTACTGGAACAGGTGCCAGCCGTGCGTGACCAGCCCGGTGACCACAGCGGCTCCCAGCGCGATCCGCCCGCGCTGCCCCAGCTCGGGGAACCGGCCCAGCTTGATGACCGGCCGTGTGTCCTTCCGGGGCGGCGGCGTCGGGGCTCGTCCGGTCGGTGCGGACTGCCCCTCATGGACGACGGCCAGTTGGGGCCTCGTCGCACGAGGTCCTGTCCCACGCCGTCTCATCTCACGCGGCATCGGAGTCCGCCCCCGACGACTCGGTCCGGTGAGCGCCGACGTGCTGGGTCTTCTCCCAGTTGTTCTGGCCGGTCAGCTGGCGTCGCATGGCGCGCAGCGCGGCGTAGGCGAGGACGAGTTGGTACGGGTACCAGGCGATGGCCATCTTCAGCACGGCCTTCGGGGTGGCCTGGAGGCCGTGGGCGTTGGTGAACTCGTACAGGCCCACGGTCTGCGTCACGAAGTGCGCCGCCAGCATCAGTACGGGTAGCCAGGAGATGAGCGCGATCAGCACCGGCACCTTGAGGAAGAACATCATCCCGAGGGAGATCAGGAGGTACAGGCCGAGCAGGGCCTGTCCATGCGGGAAGGCCAGCACGTAGAAGGCGAGCCAGCGCTGCTTGCGGGTGGGCATCTGCTTCCAGGTGCCCTTTTTCAGAGTCTGCATGAAGCCCTGACTCCACCTGGTGCGCTGGCGGATGAACTGCCCGAGTGTGGGCGGCGTCTCCTCCTTGGTGACGTACCGGTCGTCGTAGACGACCCGCACCCGCTCTCCCGCGGCGGACACCCGCAGGCCCAGGTCGGCGTCCTCGGTGAGGTTGTACTCGTCCCAGCCGCCGAGCCGTACCAGCAGCTGGCGCTCGAAGAACACGGTGTTCCCGCCGAGCGGGATGGAACCCTCAAGGGCGTGGTAGTGCAGGCGGCTCTTGAACCAGAAGAAGTACTCCAGCACGTTCAGTGCCGAGTACCAGGTGGACTGATAGTTCATCAGTTGCACGCCGGCCTGGACCACCTTGACCTTGTCCTGAAGCATCACCGTGTTGACCAGGTCGAAGATCGCGGGGTGGATGTCGTCCTCGGCGTCGAAGATGGTCACCACGTCGTGACTCGTCTGCGGCAGCGCCGCGTTGAGGCCGTGCGGCTTGTTGACGGGCTTGTCGTCGAAGACGACGACCTCGACGTTGTGCAGCCCTTCCCGATGGAGTGCGGCGATCTTCTCCTCGGCCTTGCTGATCGTGCCGGTGTCGTCCGCCGAGCAGATCACGAAGACCTCCAGCAACTCGGTCGGATAGTCGGCGCGCACCACCCGGTCGACGGTGGTCTGGATGACGTCCTCTTCGTGCCGGGCCGGCAGCAGCACGCTGAACGACAGCTCCGGTGGCAGGAACTCCTCCGGCACCTTCGCCTTCGCCTCCGCCTCCGGCTGATCCCAGGTGTAGAGCATCAAGTACAGGACATGGGCCGACTGGAGCGTGAGCAGGAGGGAGATCAGAACCAGTCCGGCGTACAGCAGGAGCGTCATGATCGGTTCCTCCTCCGGGTCCTGCCCCACACCCACTGCACGCTGGAGGCGTAGTTGACCGAGAAGGCGGCAGCGATGGCGAGGAGGTTCGCCGTCAGGAGATGGACTCCGACGTGCACCAGGGTCCACACGACGAGCACATTGGCCGCGAGGCCGGCGAGCATGGACATGTTGAACTTCCCGAACCGCCGGAACGACGGCGCACGGACCGCGAAGGTCCACCGGTCGTTCAGCACGTAGTTGTGGGCCACGGCAAGCTCGACGGCCACCGCCGACGCGACGACCAGCGGCACATTCAGCAGGCGATGAAGGACGTACAGGGCTGCCGTGTTCACGATCGTGCCCACACCACCGACCACCGCGAAGCGCAGCACCCGGCTCGTCGGCAGCCGTCTGATCCAGCCGCCCTGGGCCTGGGGGGCAGTGTTCCGGTCCCGTTCCGCCGCCGCACTGGCCGATTCCGCCGCTCCGGCCGGTTCCGCCGCCGCTCGGGCCGGTTCCGCCGCCGCTCGTGGCTCGTCGGTGTGGACCGGTACCGTTCGGAAATAGTGCATCGCGGCTCCTCCGAGGCGAGAGCGCTGCGGCCCCGCCCGGCGGGACCTCCGACACCAGCCTGCACGCGCGAGCACTCGCGAACATCACATAAACGGGTGAGCGACCTACCCGCTTTCGGGGGAGCCCTCGCACTCCCCCATTTGGGGGAGGACCCGGAGATCAGGTCCGGAAGACGGGAACAACCGCCCCTTCCGCTCCCCCGAAGAGGGGAGAGCCCTCTCCCCCATCGGCGGGTGCAACGCCACCCCTCGACTGCGGACGATGGAGCGAGCAGCGGAGTCCAGGCCCGGTGTCCTGTCCAGAGCACCGGGTCGGGACGGCCGGGCCGTCCTCCTCGCTTCCGGTGGCCCGGCCTCACATTCCAGCACCAGAGGTAGGTGCCACGCCATGGCAGGTCGTAGGACATCGGGCCCCGCGCTCGCCACACGCGCCGGAGCCGCCGCAGCGGCGCTGGCACTCGCTGTTGTCGCCCCCGGCACGACCGCCCAGGCTGATTCCGGAGCCCTCCGCGAGTCCGAGTGGGCGCTGACCGCCCTCAAGGCCGAGAAGGCCTGGGATATCACCAGGGGCCAGGGCGTGACGGTCGCGGTGATCGGCACCGGGGTCGACGCCACCCACCCCGACCTGGCGGGCCGCGTCGTCAAGAGCAAAGCCCTCGACGGCGCGCGCGACGAGGGGGGCTCCGCAGCGGTACAGGGCACCCACGCGGCGGGGGTGATCGCCGGAACCGGCCGCAGCTACGCCGGCGACGGGCTGTTCGGACTCGCTCCTGAGGCACGCATACTGCCCTTCAAGGTCTACCGGGACAACACGGCCCTGGCCGCCGCGACCGCGAGGTCGATCATGGACGCCGCGCGCCAGGGAGCCGAGGTCATCGACGTCACCGTCGGCTTCCCCCGCCCGAGCGACGACCTCAAGACGGCCGTCGAGTTCGCGGCCGACCGGGACGCCCTGGTCGTGGCCGGTGCGGGCGACACGGGTGGGACCGGCAACGACAAGACCTACCCGGCCGCCTATCCGGATGTCCTCTCCGTCACCGCCGTCGACAAGAAGGGCACGCTCTGGCCGGACTCCCACCACGGCAAGGATGTGGACCTGGCCGCGCCGGGTGTCGACATCCTGACCACCGCCCGGAGCCGCGACTACTGGACCGGCTCCGGCACCGCGCTCGCGGCGTCCTGGGTGGCGGGCTCGGCCGCGCTGCTGCGCTCCGAGCACCCGAAATGGACGGCCGACCAGGTCACCCGGAGACTGACCCGGACAGCCACCCAGCAGGGCAAGGCGAACTGGGATGCGCGGTACGGCTGGGGGGTCGTCGCTCCCGCTGCGGCGCTGGCGAAGCGGGCCTCCTCGCCCGAACCCGTGAGCGCGTTGCGGAACGACCAGGCGGCGAACGCCGAGAGCCGCACCACGTCCGCTTCCTCCGACGCCGGACCGGCGCTGATCGTACTCGCCGTGACCGCGACGCTACTCGTACTGACCGTCATCTCATGGCTCCTGATCCGGCGCAGCGTCACTCCGTCGGACGACGACTGACGGCGAGCCGGTTGAGCGGCACCGTCCCCGAGCGCGCGCGCCCCGAAACACCGGCCCCGGGGCGCGCGCATCCACGTCCCTGGAGCGTGCGACTGGGGGCCCTGCTGGCCGCTCTCGGCCTCCTTGTGGCGGTCTCCACGGCAGTGACCACCGGCCCGTTCCTCCCGGACTCGCGTCCCGGCGCCGCGCCGCCCGGCCTGCCGGAAGCGCGCTTCCCCGCGGCGACCCGCCTGTACACCGCCCCCGACACCGCGGCCGCCCGCTGGGTGCGCGAGCACCACCGGGACCCCCGGTCAGCGGTCATCCGGGAGCGCATCGCCTCCTGGCCACAGGGATCCTGGATCACCGACGCTGATCCGCAGAAGGTGGAGGGCGAGGTACGCGCCGTGGTCGACGCGGCCCGGGCACGGGGCGCTCTCCCGGTCCTGGTCCCCTATGCCGTGCACCGCCGCGACTGCTCCGGGCACAGCAGCGGCGGCACGGGGGGTGTCTCCGCCTACCGGAACTGGATCGAGGGCTTCGCCCGGGGAATCGGTTCAGCAGACGCACTGGTGGTCCTCGAACCGGACGCGCTCGCGCTCGCCGACTGCCTCAGCTCCCGGGAACGGCGGGATCGGTACGCGGCTCTGTCCTACGCGGGGCGGATACTGCACCGCGACGCTCCGCGCTCCTCGGTGTACTACGACGCGGGCAATTCCGGCTGGCACCCCGCCCGGACCATGGCGGACCGCCTCCGGCGCGCCGGTGCCACCCGTTACGGGGACGGCATCGCGCTGAACGTCTCGAACTTCAACAGGACCCGTGACGAGATCGCCTACGGCTACTCGGTGCTCCGGGAACTTGACGGCGCCCGCCTGACCATGGTGATCGACACCAGCCGCAATGGAGCCGGACCGGCCCGCGGCAATCGCACCTGCGATCCGTCCGGCCGCCGCCTGGGACAGACCCCGACGACGGACACCGGCGTCCGTGGTGTCGACGCCTACCTATGGGTGAAACCGCCAGGCCAGGCCGACGGCTGCGCCGCGGCCGCGGGAGCCTTCGACGCGCAGTACGCCTACCGGCTCGCCCGCTGACGCGACGGAAACCCCGCATCTTCTCCTGACACGCATAAGAGACATAAGTAACTAATCGGCCGAATTCGGTCTACCTCAGTTGAGGTAGACCGAATTCGGCCGATTGGCGTGCCCGGATTTCGCTCGGTCGTACGGCGATTTAAACACGGCTCCTTTCCTAGTCTCGTGGGCATGGCAGCGAAAAGCCCGAAGGAGACCGCCGCCCATGAAAAGAGTTCTCGTCGTGGAGCCTCATCCGCACGTACTGACGGCTCTAGCCGAACTTGTGGAAGAGGAGCCGGGATATGAACTCGTCGGCGCCGTGACCACGATCACCGAGGCAATGTCGCAGATCAGCGACTTGACGCCGGACATCATCCTGGTCGACACGGATACGGCCGCCCAGGAATCCCACCGGCTCGGCGAACTTCTTCCCAGGGCTTTGCTCGTCCTTCTTTCCGCGGCCACCGAGCCGCACAAGGAGCGCCCGGAATCGTCGGCGGAAACACCCTCCATCAGCATTCTCAAGACCGACGCACCCGAATTCCTCAGGAGTCTCACCGTATGAATTCCCCCCTGGAAAACCACACCGACCCGACCACGTCTGTGTCTTCCGAATCGGCGACCGAGGGGAAGCGACGCCGCAGTCGACGCCGGCTGACGCTGGGCGTCGCGGGGGCGGCCGTCGCCGTCGCCGCCGTCGGCGGAACCGTCACCGCGTTTACAGTGGACTCTGTGAGCGGCTCCGGAAAGACCGCCGTTTCCGGTGTGCACGGCCCGCTGCACACCAAGGGCGGCGACATGGTGGACGCCGAGGGCAAGAAGGTCGTCCTGACCGGCGTCAACTGGTTCGGTCTGGAGACCGGCACCTTCGCGCCGCACGGCCTGTGGGCCCGCAACCTCGATTCCATGGTCGAGCAGATGGTCGACACCGGGTTCAACACCCTCCGGCTGCCGTACTCCAACGAGCTCTTCGACGCCAAGAGCAAGCCCAACGGCATCGACTACAAGAAGAACCCCGAGCTCAAGGGCCTCAACGGCCTCCAGATCATGGACAAGGTCGTCAAGAGCGCCACCGAGCACGGGATGATGGTCATCCTCGACCAGCACCGCCCGGACCAGTACGGCCAGAGCGAGCTCTGGTACACCGACAAGCTCCCCGAGAGCAAGTGGCTGTCCGACTGGAAGATGCTGGCCGACCGCTACAAGGGCAACGACAGGGTCATCGGCGCCGACCTGCACAACGAACCGCGTGGCCAGGCCACCTGGGGCGACGGAAACCCGAAGACCGACTGGAAGATGGCCGCCGAGAAGGCCGGCAACACGATCCACTCGGTCAACCCGGACTGGCTGGTCTTCGTCGAGGGCAATGACAAGTACAAGGACGAGTCCACCTGGTGGGGCGGCGAGCTGCGGGGTGCCAAGGACCACCCCGTGAAGCTCAAGGAGGCCGACAAGGTCGTCTACTCCGCACACGACTACGGGCCCGGCGTCTACAACCAGAACTGGTTCATGGACAAGAGCTTCCCGAACAACATGCCCGCCTTCTGGGACAAGCACTGGGGCTTCCTCAAGAAGGACAACACCGCTCCTGTGCTGCTCGGCGAGTTCGGCGGTAAGAAGAGCACGGGCAACAGCACCGAGGCCGTCTGGCAGAAGAGCCTGATGCAGTACCTGAAGAAGAACGGCCTCAGCTACACCTACTGGAGCTGGAACCCCAACTCCGGTGACACCGGCGGCGTCCTCAAGGACGACTGGACGACCGTGGACTCGGGCAAGAAGGCACTGGTCGGCACGTACCAGGACCCGCTGCCCCAGTCGAAGGCTGCGAAGTCCTCGCAGGAGTAGTCCCCCGCGCACCGGCGCGTGAGCGGAGAGAGGCCGCGGACATCGTGTCCGCGGCCTCTCAGCCGTGGGCGCCCGCTTCCGCCCGGCCGATCGCCCAGGCCGCGTCGACCAGACCGATGTGGCTGAGCGCCTGCGGGAAGTTGCCCAGCAACCGCAGTCCCGTCGGATCCACTTCCTCCGCCAGCAGCCCGACGTCGTTCGCGCAGGCGGCGGCCCGCTCGAAGACCTCCCGCGCCTCGGTCCCCTCCCCCATCAGCGCGAGTGGCCTCGCCGATGCGATCCTGCGACCACAGCTCTCGGCGGCCGCCGGCGGGCACATACGTCAGGGCGAAGCCCGCCCGCTCTCCGACTCCCAGGGTCAACTGTCCACGGGCCGTGGCCCGCCCCTCCAGCCGCAGCGGCGAGGACAGCAGCAATGATCCGGAACCGAGGGCGCAGAGCAGCCCCCCGTCTGCCGGTGCCAGCAGCGGCCGGATCGCGCCGTAGTCCGGCCGGGGAGCGAACTCCACCGCCACTTTGACCGATCCCTCCGTGCACGCCGCCACGCGCAAGAGTGTGTGCGGCACCTCCCGACCGAGGACCCGGCCGGTCGTGTTCGGCCCCACCGCCAGCGCGTCGGTCACCTGCAGAACCCCGGTGTCCGTCCGGAACTCCGTGCGGAGCACCATCGTCGTGTCCACGTACACCCGATGTGCGGTGAAGACGCCGACGGGGCGGATCCACCAGTGCCCGGCCGAGCGATCCAGCAGCCGCGCCAACACGGAGGCGGAGTCGAAGCGGGGCAGGCACAGCCAGTCCACCGACCCGTCGCGCGCCACGAGCGCCGCGCCCTGACAGTCCGACAGCAGGGCGTAGTCCGCGATCGGCCTCGCCTCCGTGCCCACCGCGGCGCCGGGGAGAGGCGCATGCGCGGCATGTCCGTTCACCACGGGACTCGGTGAGAGCACGTGGGAGCGGAGCCCCTCATCCATTCGGGGATCTTGTTCACGGCATCTCCCTGCACGCGAAGTGACACCGGCCCGAACACGAGGGAACACGCTCTACCGAGGACAGATCCGACCCGATCGTCCGCCACCGCGAGGTGGCTGTCTCGGGCGCCGGGATACCCACTGGACCGTGTCGCCCGCAGGGACATCCGGCGCCCCGACGGGCCCCGCGAGAGGCTCTGCGCCGGGCGGGAAAGGCCGGAGCAGCACGGTCACCGGTCCGCCGTGGGGCGTACGGCGTACGGGCCGTCCGGTGTCGGGCGTGCGGGGATGGCGACCCGGACCCGGGTCCCATGCCCGAGGCGGCTGTCCACCTCCAGTGTGCCGCCCGCCTCACGCGCCCGCTCCCGCATGGAGCGCAGGCCCAGGTGGCCGGGGAAGGACCCGCCGGTGTCGAAGCCCACGCCGTCGTCCGTGACGGCGAGCGTGATGGTGTCCGGCGTCGTGGACAAGCGGAGCAGGACATGCCGAGCCGCCGCGTGCTGGATGACGTTGTGCAGCGCCTCCTGGGCTATCCGGTAGAGGGCGTGCTTGGTCTCCGGTGCCGCGTCCGGCTCGGCCGAGAACTCCGCCTCGACTGCGACAGTGTGGCGGACCCGCACCTGTCCGACGTACCGGCCCAGAGCGGTGACCAGCCCCTCGGTCTGCAGCGACTCGGGGCTGAGCCGGCACAGAATCGTCCGGACTTCGCTGAGTCCCGCGTCGGTCAGCCGGAGCACGGAGTCGATCGACTGGTGCGCCCCGGTGTCCCCGCGGCGGAGGAGTTCGCGGGCGGTGCGGGCGTTCAGGGCGATGCCGTAGAGGGCCGGGCAGAGGGAGTCGTGCAACTCACGGGCCAGATGACGCCGTTCCTCGCGCGTCGCCTGCTCCTGGGCCACGGCCCACAGTCGTTGTGTCTCCACCGCGGCGGCGGCCCGGACTGCGAGGGTCTGGAGCGCCGCGAGATCCTCGGCACCGGGAAGCCGGCCCTGGGGGAACCGGCAGCAAAGGGCGCCGACCGCCTCCTCGCGGCACAACAGCGGCACAGAGGTGAGGAACTCGCCGGAGACCGGGGCCCGTGGTGCTCGCGCGGGTCCCGGGTCCCTGTCCGCCGTCTCCTCCTCGCAGCCTCCGCTCACCGGGGCCGCCGTCGTGATCGCCTCCATCGCCACTTTCACGGGATGGGTGACGGAGCCCTCGGTCTGGCCGGAGGGCAGCGGATCGGCGTCGGTGCCGCCATGGCCGCCAACCGGACGCAGGCCGGCCCCGGGTTCCAGCAGGTAGACCACGCAGCACACCGCACCGGTGCGGGTGACCGCCTCGGCGGCCACCGAGTTCAGTGACTGCCGTACGGAGTCCTGGCCGACCAGGGATCTGCGCCCGAGCCGGTCCAGGTCCTCTTCCGCACGGGACCGCTCGACCGCTAGCCCCGCCGGCCCGGTGAACGGCTCCACGAACCGCAAGTCCTCGGAGGTGAAGAGATGCCCGCCCCGCCGGTTCGCCACCTCCAGCAGCCCGACGACCCGATCGCGGACCGTCAGCGGCACATCCATGACCGATGCCAGCCCGGCTTCGCGCAGCGCCGTGCGCGGCCCCGACGGCTCCTGGTCGGTGTCGGAGAAGATCCGCGGTCGTCCGCCACGCACCGTCTCGCGCACCAGCACGGACTCCCCCGGCATCAGAAGGCCGCGTGAGGCCCCGTTCCCCACGCCGTCCACGGCGCGCACGGTCGGTGTGTCTCCCCAGTCCAGTGCCAGCACGCGAACCGTCTGCGCGCCGACGGACTCCCGCACCCGCCGCGCCGCCAGCGCCAGCACCTCGTACCCGGGGCCGCACTCGACCACGCTCTTGGTGACCTCGGCGACCGCCCGCTCCCGGCGCTCGTGCCGCCAGAGGGCGCTCAGGTCGCGGACGACCACGCAGTAGCCGACCAGATGTGCGTGCGCGTCCCGGGTCGCCGTGATGACTGTCTCGGCCCAGAAACGCGCCCCGTCCGGGCGAAGGCGCCAGGCGTGCTCCCGGTGTGTGCCGAGGGCCGCGGCCGTGTCCAGGGCGCGAGCCGCGCCGCCCGACGCCGCGTCCTCGGGCGGGTAGAGGAGCGAGACGTGCCG
Source organism: Streptomyces sp. NPDC046859 (assembly GCF_040645135.1). Taxonomy (NCBI): domain Bacteria; kingdom Bacillati; phylum Actinomycetota; class Actinomycetes; order Kitasatosporales; family Streptomycetaceae; genus Streptomyces; species Streptomyces sp. NPDC046859. The sequence continues at coordinate 37,131 of NZ_JBEYXR010000010.1, read as the reverse complement.
CCCCACCAGGTCGGCCGAACTGCGACCGTCCAGGGACGCGGCGCCCGAGCCGACGCTCAGCACGTGCCCCTGGGGATCCAGCACGAGGAGCACTTCCTCGGGCCTTTCCCCGTACGGCGGCTGCCCGCTCCCGCCGGAGGCGGCGTCGGGCATCGTGTCCGGTGCCGCCGGCGTCGCAGGGGTGTCCCTCACGCCGACCACCGGAAATCGTCCGTCGCGGCGAGGCCGCGGGCGAGTTCCGCGGCCGGCACGAGCCCCAGCCGCAGCGCGTGGGCGACCGCCTGCGTCCGGCTGTGCACTCCCAGCTTGTCGAAGATGTGGCTGACGTACGTCTTCACGGTCTGCTCCCCGATGCGCAGTTCGCGCGCGATCTCCTTGTTCGCCTTGCCTCTGGCGAGCATGACGAGGACTTCTGTCTCACGCTCGGTGAGACGCTCCGGCTGGGTCGCGTCCGTGACCTGGTCGAGCAGGCGGGCGACGGCGGAGCTGGAGACGTGCGTCCGCCCGGCCCCCACGGCTTTCACCGCGTGCCGTAGCTCGTCGGCCTCCGCGTTCTTCAGCAGGAAGCCCGTCGCGCCCGCCCGCACCGCCGCCATCACCGCACCACCGTCCAGGGCGCTCGTCAGCGCCACCACCCTGACCTCCGGCAGCTCCTGACGTATGTGCTCCGTGGCCTCGATCCCGTCCATGACGGGCAGCATCAGGTCCATCAACACCACGTCCGGGCTCAGTTCCCGGGCCAGCCGCACGGCCTCCCGTCCGTTGGCCGTCTCACCGGCCACCTCGATGTCGCCGTCAAGGCTCAGGAAGGCACGGAGCCCTTCCCGGACCACCGCATGGTCCTCCGCGATCAAAACATGAACTGCCACTGGTGATCTCCGTCGTCGAGCGCGGCTCACAGCACCCACCACGGGTTGCCCGCGGTACGCGCCCCGAGGCCTACGCGGTCGCCATCGCCCTATGGGTTCATCCCGGTCGCCCGGATACTCAAGGAACACACATAACGAGCATTTCCGGCACACCGGGAACCCGCGGCGGCCCACGCTCATTCCATACCCCGACCCCGGATCGAGCGGCGGCCGTCGCCAGGGAAGGGCTCGCCTGTCGCCACGGGGCGCAGGGCGACGGACTCCGCGCCGCCGCACCAGCGGGACACGGCCCGTCCGTCGCCCCGTGTCGCCCTCCACGGCCGCGATGCCGGTGCGCCCCGACGACCGTGACCGCTGCGGGAACGGGCACAGGCTCCGCACGCAGGCGCTCCCGCAGCCCCCTGCCCCACACGGTCACACGCTCGACGAGAGGCTCGCAGCGCGGCAGGGCCAGCAGCACCAGCGCCCCGGCAGCCCAGCCGCCCAGGGCGTCGCTGAACCAGTGATATCCCTGGTAGACGGTGGTCAGCCCGACCACCAGCGCGACCAGCGCGGCCAGCACGCCCACTGTCCTGCGACGACGCGTGGCCAGGTACGCCAGCGTCCCCCAGACGACGACACCGTTCGCGGTGTGGCCGGAAGGGAACATGTTGCCGCCCCGGAAGAACTCGTCGGATCCGATGGCATGCGCATAGCCGGGCCCCAGGCGTCCGGTGCCGAGTTTGACCGCACCGACGCTCAGATTGAGCAGCAGCAGCGCCACCAGGAAGACCAGCAAGGGGCGCGGGTTCCGACTCCGCCAGAAGCGCCACCCCAGCCAGCCCAGCGCAACTGTCGCCGACGGCCCGCGCTGTCCTGCGACGACGAGGACATCGAGCAGCCCTGCCGGCTCGTGCCACTGCCTGTACGGCCGCCACATGGCCACGCGCCAGTCGAACTCCAGCAGGGGCGACCGGGTGAGCACCCCCAGGAAAACGGCCACGTACACCCCGGCCACCAGCGCGAAGAGAGCCGTCGTACACCTGCCAGGCACTTCAGGGAAGAGTCTTGCCCGCCACAGGGGGTGAGCGATCATACCCATGTCGTGACTCCCGGTCCATCGGGAACTTCGACCGCGTAAAACCGGCACAGAGTCCGCACCCGGCACGACGCGACGGCACACGAAAAGGAAGCCCAGCTCGACACTCCCGGAACTCCCGTTTCGCCAAATATATCCCGGTAAGCCCGTTACGACGTTTTGGCCGGTATCGCCGACCTCGGCGTGATGAGCGTCGTCGGCTCAGCGTGGTTCCGGCAGTGGCGTCCGGGGGGCGTCGGCCTTCTCGGTGCGTACGGGCTCGCCCCGGACGATGGAGCCACTGATCGGAGGTGCGGACCGGGAGGCAGGCGGTGGGGGTGATGCAGCGTCCGGCGCCGGTCCTGCCCGAGTGCGCGGGCATCGCGTCGATCACGCTCCCCTCACCGGCGCGTCCGCGTCCGCGGCGGGGTCCTGTGCGCACGCCCGGCTGAGCCGGTCCCCCGTGTCATCGGCCTCACGGTCGGCTTGCTGGTCCATGACACGGGGTGGACGACGAAGAGAGCGAGCAACGCGCCCCCGGTGAGGAGCAGTTCACCGAGCACACCGATGCCCCTCGGCCAGAGGCACGTGAAGGGAGCGGGCCCGGCATGCGGTTTCCGCCGGGCTGGAGGCGAGGGTGACGGCATATCAGGCCGCCCTTCCCCGCGTGGGACTGTCGGCGTGGCGGGCGGTGCGGAAGCCCGCGAAGCTCTGCCGCCGGGCTGGGCGATCAGAACGGGCTGTAGAGGGCGCCGAGCCGGTCGCTGAGGCGGAGGTTCTCGGTGTAGTCGACGGGGCAGGCGATCACCGAGACGGCGTCCTCTTCCAGGGCGCGGCGCAGGGAGGGCAGCAGGTCCGCGGCGGTGTCCACGCGGTGGCCGCGGGCGCCGAAGCTCTCGGCGTGGGCGACCAGGTCGGAGTGGGAGAACCCTATGCGGCTGTGCCGCCCGAGTTCCAGCTCCATCCTGCGGTTGATCAGCCCGTACTCGCCGTCGACCAGGACGAGCACGACCAGCGGAATCCGTTCGCGTACGGCGGTCTCCAGCTCCTGGGAGTTCATCAGGAACGATCTGTCACCCACCACCGCCAGCACCCGCTGGTCCGGGCGGGCGAGCTTCGCGCCGATCGCACCGGGAAGGGCGAAGCCCGTGGTGGACAGGCCGCTGGAGAGCAGACAGGTGTCCGGCTCGTAGGTCGGGTACAGCCGGGCCATCCACATCTTGTCCGCGCCGGTGTCCGCGAGCACGACGTCGTCGCGCTCCAGCGCCTCCCGCACGTCGGCCACCACTCGCTGCGGCACCAGGGGAAATGCGTCGCTCTCGCGGCCGTACGCCAACTCGTCCGCCAGCAGCGCCCGGCTCCGCTCGGCGGCGGCCGTGCCGTGCTCGAAACGGCGCGGTACGGCAACGCTGAGCGCGTCGAGGGCCTGGGCGATGTCGCCCACGACGCCGACCGCCACCGGGTAGTGGGCGTCCACCTCCGCGGGGAAGCGGTGCAGGTGGATGATGCGCTTGTTCCCGTGCGGGTTGATCCGCTCCGGGTCGAATTCCTGCAGCTCGTAGCCGACGCAGACCAGTACGTCGGCCTCGTCGAAGCCGAAGCTGGCGTAGTCGTGACGCATGAGGCCCACTGCGCCGAGCGCGTTCGGGTCGTCGTCGGGGAAGACGCCCTTGCCGTGGAAAGTGGTGGCCACCGGCACGTTCAGTCTCCTCGCGAACAGCACCAGCGCCGCGGACGCCCCGCCCCGGGCCGCCCCGTGCCCGGCCAGCACCATCGGGTGGCGAGCGTTGGTCAGCGCCTCGGCGGCCCGCGCCACCAGGGCGGGCGAGGGCGCGTCCGCCCGCACGGTGTTGTGCGGCAGCGGGTCGAGCGAGGTCGTGGGGCAGGCCCCCTCGATGTCCTCGGGGACGGCGAGGAACACGGCGCCCGGGCGTTCGGTCTGTGCGGTGTTGAACGCCTTGCGTACCGTCTCCGGCACCGCGTCGGGCGTGTTGACGCGCGCCGCCCACTTGGTGACCGGGGCGAACATCGGCACCAGGTCGATCACCCGGTGGGACTCCTTGTGCATGCGGGACAAGGGGCCCTGCGCGGCCAGCGCCACCAGCGGGGTGCTGTTCGCCGTCGCGTCCGCGGTGCCCAGCAGGAGGTTGACCGCGCCGGGCCCGAGCGTCGCGGAGCACACACCCGCCCGGCCGGTGAGCCTCCCGTACATCTCGGCCATGAACGACGCGCCCTGCTCGTGCCGGACCAGGACGTACCGGATCGAGGAGTTCGCGAGTGCGTCGACCAGGCGGGCGTTCTCGTCGCCGGGAATGCCGAAGACGTATTCCACCCCTTCCGCCTCCAGGCAGCGGACCAGCAGACAGGCGGCGTTCTCCAGCTCGATGCCGGCGTACTGGCCGGCGAAGGGCATGGAGGCTGGGGAGGAGCTCATGGGCCCAGCGTAGGAAGCGCTGTGACAGCGGGCCCGTTCGTGCGGCCCGGTCGGGTGAGGAGATGCCGACCGGGGAAGCCCCCTCGGCCTGGACATTCTCAAGATGAGGCGGCCGGTGCGCTCGCGGCCCGCGTCCGGCGCGGGGAGGCGGACTCACGACTCCGCGGGTCGATGCGGCGGCGCGGCCGGCCGAACCGAGCAACCGAGCCGCATGGCTGCAGCACGCACCGCACGCTTGCTCACCAGCTCACTCGCCCCGCGGGCGGTCCCGCGGCAACGTCGCACGCACCACCGTCGGCCCGGAGCACTCGCCGGTCACGCACGACGAGAGTGCCCGCGACCACGTCCCCCAGCCGCTGGCGACGGGCAGACAGACGCATCGCGATCAGTCCGACCGGACCGTCCACGACGAGCAACAGCAGACGGGCGACGGCGTCCCGCGTGGTCAGAGGCGACCGGTCGGCCCTGACCACGCGAAGGCCGAGCAGTCGCATCCCCCAGGTCTGGCCGGTGCCGACCGGACGCAGGACCCAGTACCAGAACAAGGTGAGAAGCCCACACAGGAGCCCGGCGAGCACCGCCCAGGCGGTCGTACCGCTGTCGCTGTTCGCGCCGATGCCGACGAGCAGGGTCAGGGGCAGCACGATCAGCGCGGAGATCAGGACGTCCAGCCCGTACTGCACGACGCGCCGCCCCACGACCTCGGTGTCCAACGCGTCGCGGCTGGGCGGGGCCGTCGCCATCACAGACCTCCTGACGGGGCGGTGATCTCGTGCTCCCAGCGTGCACGCCGACGGCTGTCCCGGCATGCCGGGACAGCCAGGCGGAGGACGGCGCACACGACTGGCCCCGTACCGGCCGGGCGCCCCGAGAACCGTCAGGCCGTGCCGCCAACGGCGGCATCGACGGGCAGTTCTCCGGCGACCGGGGGCAGAGGCACCCAAGGGCTGCTGTCACGTTGTCCGGTCATGCACGAGGAGGGCCGGGCGACCCGACCCTCCTCGTTCGACTCATGCGGTCACAGACCTTCGTATCAGGCCTGGTCGTCCAGGTAGGAGGCCACCCACGCCAGGGGGGCGTTCCAGTTGATGGTGATCTCGTTCGTGGACCAGGACTCGATGTCGTCCATGTAGCTCTTGGCCGGGGCGCTGCCCTTGAGCTTGGTCTGGGCGAGCGGGTCGTCGATCGACGAGTTCGGACCGCCCGCCACGGCGCCCGGGGCCGGCTGCGGCAGCTTGGCGTCCTTCTGCTTGGCCCAGAAGCGGTGGTGCTGGTTGTGCGCGTACCGCTCGCCGTAGCCGGTGACATACGACAGGCCCATCGGGTTACGGCCCAGTATGTAGTCCATGCCGCTGGTCACCGCGTCGCGGTACTTGGCGTCGCCGGTGATGTCGTGCGCGGTGGCGAGGACGACCATGTTGTTCAGCACCTGGCCGTTGGAACCCCACTGGTAGCTGCCTCCGTCAGGGGCGTACGGGACGCCGTACCCGGCCTTGCGGGCGGCGGCGGCGTAGCGGTCGGCGGCCTGGGTGACGGTCTTGCGTACGGCCTTGGTCTCGGCCGCGCCCAGCTTGTTCGGCACGGTGGCCAGGTCCAGGGCGCCGAGCCCGCCGACCGACTGCCACGAGACACCGCCGCTCGGGAAGAGCGCCTGGGCGTCGTTGTGCAGCGGCGACTTCAGCACCTCCTTGCGGTACTCCTTGTCACCGGTGGTGATGAACAGCTCGGACGCGGCCCAGTAGAACTCGTCCTTGACGTTGTAGTCGCTGTAGGCGCCGCCGCCGGTGGCGTCGCCGGGGTCGGCGTACATCTCCGGGTGGGCCTTCGCCGCGTCAAAGGCGGCGCGCGCTGCCTTCAGGGACTTGGCGGCGAACTCCTTGTCGTGCGGCTCGAAGAGGCGGGCGGCCTGGGCGGCGGTCGCCGCAAGGTTGAGGGTGGCCGCGGTGGACGGGGCGTGCAGCTCCCGCTTGCCATCGCTCTTGTCGGCCCTCAGCGGCAGGCCGGACCACTGGCTGTCGTGGACCTTGTGGTGGGCCATGCCGGCGAGCTTCTCGCCCTTCGGCACCTGCATCTTCAGCAGGAAGTCCATCTCCCAGCGAGCCTCGTCCAGGATGTCGGGGACGCCGTTGCCCTGCTCGGGCACGACGAGCCGGCCGTCGCCGAGGGCGTCGGCGTCGGCGCCCTTCGCGTGCTGGGTGCGCTCGTAGCTGGACATCAGCTGGGCGACGGAGATACCGCCGTTGACCACGTACTTCCCGTAGTCGCCCGCGTCGTACCAGCCGCCGCTGACATCGAGGGTGTAGTCGCAGCCCTTCGGCTGGCAGGGCACCTTCTCGTCGCTGGACGCCGCACCGTCGACGTGGCCCGCAGGGCGGGCGTACTCCTTGCCGACGAGGTCGGCGTCGATGTCGATGCCGCTGCGGTTGTGGTAGAAGTACGCGAGCGAATCGGTGCGCAGCTGCGAGTAGAGATCGTCGGCGATGGTGAACGGCTCGCTCTTGTGGCCGTCGACAGTGACGCTGTAGCCCTGGCCGCTCTCGGTGACATCGCTGAAGTCGAAGGTATGGACGTTCTCACCGGAGGACTTGTCCACCCCGCCGGGTGTGGTCATCCCGTGAGCCACCTCCTTGCCGCTCGCGTCCTTGAGGGACCAGGCCAGCGGCTTCTTGGCCTTGGTCGCGACCGTGCCCTTCTTGGGGCTCTCGGTCTGGTAGCCGACCTGGTTCACGCGCACGGTCGGGGCGGGGCCGCTCTTGGAGGCTGCGGGCTTGGAGATCTGCGGCTTGGCCGCCGCGGCTGCGCCCGCCTCCGAGCCGAGACCGGAGGCGACGACAGGGACTGCGATACCGCCGGCCAGCACACCGGCCACGGTCGCGACCGCCAGCCTGCGGCGTCCGCCAAGGTTGAGCCGGTCGAGTACACGGGGCATACGGGGGAGCGGGCGAGACACCAGGAGGGTCCTTCCGAGGTGGGGTGCAAGAGATCTGCGGCTTTTGCAACCGCTCCACCGACGGTAGAAGGAGGCCCTGCCCTCAATCACCGTACGCGCGAGCGAAGTTGAGACCCTTCGATCGAAGGGCAGGCGCCTACCTCAATTGAGGTACGCGCCTGCGGGCGCCCGGCAGGACGGGCACCCAGCGATCTTCAGAGCCCCGGCGGGGTCGCTTTCCGTGACTGATCCAGTACGCACGGGGATGCCGGCGGCACGCGCCTCACCCCTCCGCCTCCCGCTCGGTCGCCGACGGTTCCCCGGCGTGCACGCCACGAGTCCACAGAGTGTGATTGAGGGGATGGATGTACACGGATCAGCCCCGACGGAGTGCTGGGCCTCTCCGGAGGGGCGGAGAGAGTCACTGATGACGAGCTCGAGCCAGGACGCGGAACGGCTGGATCGCGGGCCGGCGAAGCCCCCGGCAGGTAGGTGGCCGAGCCTGTGCTCCCCCGCCCCAGGCGCTTCCGGCCTGGGCACCGCCCGAGCAGCAGGACGTACGGTCCGCGTCCTCGGCGGAGAGGCCCGCAGCCGTCCCGTACGTCGCCGTGTCGGCGGCATTCCGGCCGGCCTTCCGCGTGTGCACGACGTGACCGCTGCGGCGGGCCGCACCATGGCTGAGGCTGATCGTCGTCCGCTCGGGTGCATGCGCCTGCACCGCCACGACTGCGCCAGGAGTGGCTCGTGAAGATCTCTGTGATGCGTCTGCGGCTGTGTCCGGCCGTACTCGCCCTGCCCGTCGTCCTGGCGGCCGGCTGCGGTGAGGGCGCGCAGGGCCGGACCTGTCCTGACGGGACGGGCAAGGACCTGTCGGGCCGGGCCGTCGACGGGGTCGAGCTGTGGCAGAAGACGCTCCGGTGCGTCAATCTGGAGGGCTCGGCGCTGACGGGCTCGGTGTCCGAGGCGAACCTGAGCCGCGGCAACCTCTTCGGGGCGCAGCTGGCCGAGGTGTCGCTGGAGAGCGTGGACCTGCGTGGCGCGGATCTGCGCCGCGCCCGGCTTGCCTCCGCCACTCTGGGCGAGGTCGACCTGCGTGGTGCCGACCTCGGTACCGCCGTGCTCGACGAGAGCCTCCTCACCAACGTCAGTTTCGAGGGAGCGACGCTCCGTGGTGCGACACTGCGCTCGGTGACGCTCACCAACGTCGACTTCGTCGGCGCGGATCTGAGCGACGCGGATCTGGCGGGTGCCACCCTGTCCGACACCACACTGCGCGGGGCACGACTGGACGGGGCCGACCTCTCGCACACGAGCTGGGACAACGTCGTGTGTCCGGACGGCACCAAGTCCGTCGGTACGCGCTCCTGCACCGGCCACCTTGTCCCGGCGCCCTGAGGGCCGCCCGGCTCACGGGGACGTACGAGCCGGCTGGTGAGCGGATTGACGCGGCTCGCGGACGCGGAGGGCGTTCAATTCCGCACAAAAGTGCAGGTCAGAGGACCTGCTTGCGATGATTCCCGCAGGTCGGCGAGCCATCCGCCGCCAGAAGGCCGTCCGTCAACCGCGTGCGTCCAGTTTCCCGCCCCTGAGAGTGGGCCTGAGCCGGTACCCCTTGCCGAGACCGCTTTCCGCCCTACGGTCTGTCGCATGCCCGAACCAGGAGCCTCCCCTCTCCGCCAGGCGCCTCCCCCGGCGCGCTCCCCGCTGTTCCACGCCGAGCACTTCGTCTGGCTGACCGCGCGCGTGCTGGAGCAGCGCCTCTTCGCGTACCACTTCCTGAACGGCGCCGCCGACCCGGTGGAGACCGCGCTGGACGCGTACCGCAACGACGACGGCGGCTACGGCCACGGTCTCGACCCGGATCTGCGCGGTCCGGTCAGCCAGCCGCGGCACGCCTGCCGCGCGCTCCAGGTGCTGGACGCGATCGGGCGGTGCGGCGGACAGCGTGTGGACCGCGTCTGCCGCCATCTCACCTCGGTCTCCGCCCCGGACGGCGCTCTGCCGGCCGTCCATCCCAGCCTGCGCGGCTATCCGGCGGCGCCGTCCCTGCCGGTCGTGGAGCCGCCGCCCAGCTCGCTCCTGGCCACGGGGCCGGTGGTCGGCCTGCTGCATCGCAACGAGGTCTGGCACGCGTGGCTGTTCCGGGCCACGGACTTCTGCTGGCAGGTGGTCGAGTCCCTGGAGAAGTCGCATCCGTACGAGGTGGAGGCGGCGGTGGCCTTCCTGGACTCGGCTCACGACCGTACGCGCGCGGAGGCGGCCGCCGACCGGCTGGGCCGGCTGGTGCGCGGGCAGCGCCTGGTGGCACCGGAGCCGAGCGGCGCCGACGGTTCCCCGCTCGCGGAGGGAGCGTCCCACTTCCCGCACGAGTACGCGCCCCGCCCGGACTCCCTCGCGCGGGCCTGGTTCACGGACGAGGAGATGGACCGCTCCCTCGAGCGGCTCGCCGGCGATCAGCAGGAGGACGGCGGCTGGCCGACCCGCCGCCACCGGTGGGCGCCCGGCGTCACCCTGGAGACCCGCCCGATGGCGACGATCGAGGCACTGCGCACCCTCAGGGCGTACGGCCGCCACATCGGCTGACCGGTGTCCCCGCCTCACAGCCGCTGTCACCCCCCGAGGGCCCGCACCCCCGCCGTCACCAGGACGGCCGCCGCGACGACGAGCAGGAAGGGCGCCCGCAGGATCAGCATGACGGCGGCCGCGGCGAGCCCGCCCACGCGCGCGTCCAGGACGAGCTCCCGCCCGTCGGCGAACGTCTGCTGGGCGGTGAGCGCGGCCAGCAGGGCGACCGGCAGCAGGGCGGCGAGGCGCCGCACGAGGGGCCGCTCCAGGGCGCCCGCGGGCACGAGGAGCCCGATCAGCTTGACGGCGTAGCAGCCGAGCACGGTGGCGGCGATCGCGATCCAGACGTTCACCGTCCCTCCCCCGGTACGTCGCCCCGGCGGCCCCGCGCCCACAGCACCACCGGCGCCGCCAGCGCGGCCACGAGGACCGGCACACCGGCGGGCAGGACGGGCAGCAGTCCGAGTCCCAGCACCACGGCCAGACCGGCGACGGCGCGTTCGGTCGTGGACTTCAGCATCGGTGCGAGCAGCGCGAGGAAGACGGCGGGCCCCGCCGCGTCGAGCCCCCAGGCGTCGGTGTCCCCGATGGCCTCGGCGCCCAGGGCGCCGAGCAGGGTCGTGAGGTTCCACAGCACGTACAGGCTCAGCCCGGTCACCAGGAACCCGATCCGCGCGCTGCGCCGGGTCGGCTGCGCCAGCGTGACCGCGGTCGTCTCGTCGATCACCCACTGGGCGGCGAACGGCCGTATCGCGCGCGTGAGGCGCAGCACCTGGGACAGGCGCAGCCCGTAGAAGGCGTTGCGCACGCCGAGGAAGAAGGCGCCGGCGGCCGCGGTCAGCGGGCTGCCGCCCGCCGCGAGCGCCCCGACGAGCGCGAACTGGGAGGCTCCCGTGAACACCAGCAGGCTGAGCGCGCAGGTCTGGGCGAGCGTGAGTCCGCTGCCGGCGGACGTCACTCCGAAGGCGAAGCCGGACAGCCCGACGGCGACGCCCACACCGAGGGCGTCCCGCACCACGGCGGCGTCGGGTTTGTCCCGGCCGTCGCCGGGGTCCGTCTCAAGGGCGCGGTCCCGGTCCCGTACCGGGTCCGGGTCGGGATCTGTCCTGGGTCCTGCGAGGGCTTTCCGTTCTGACACGCCCGCCACGCTAGGACGGCTCCCGCCAGGCGTCTTGTACGTTCTTGCGCTCGCGCTGGTAGGCGCCGGGCGGTACGCCGACGATGCGGCTGAAGTGCCGGTTGAGGTGGGGCTGGTCGGTGAAGCCCACCGCGAGCGCGGCCTCCGCGGGTGAGACGCCCGCGTCCAGCATCCGGCGGGCGCGCCGCACGCGCGCGTCGGTCAGCCAGGTGTGCGGCGGCATCCCGTAGGTGTCCCGGAAGGCCCGCAGCAGGGCGAACGGGCCGGTGCCCAGGTCGCCGGCGAGCTTCTCCAGGCTGGGCGGCTCGGCCATGCGCCGTTCGAGCACCTCACGCGCGTGTGCCGCGACGCGGGCGCCCGCCGACCGCACCTCGCGCTGTGGCAGCGGGCCACCGTTCGACCGCAGCAACCGGGTCACGGCGACCCGCAGCAGTGTGTCGGCGGCGAGCGCGTTGCCCTCGTCGGCGGCCCGCAGCACCTGGTGCACCAGGGACACGGCGTACGGATCGTCCAGCACGGGCCGTACGAACCCGGGCGTCCCCTTGATCGACGTCGTCTCGGCGGCGATCTCGGCGACGACCCGCGGCGAGGGGTAGACCGCCCCGTACCGCCAGCCCTCGGGGACACCCGCCCGCCCGGTGTGGGGCGTGTCCGGGTTGACCAGAGCGAGCGCCCCGGCCCCGGCGTACTGGTCGGCGCCCCGGTGGTGGAAGACCTCCACGCCGTCGGCGATGGCGGCGATCACGAAGTGCTCGTGGGTGTGCCGCACGAACGCCTTGCGGATGTAGCGGGCGCGCAGCAGGTCGACGTCGGGCAGCTCGGCGTACCGCCAATGCCGCGCCTTCTCACCCTGCCCTGCCATGACCCCATTGTCCGCGACCTGCGCCGCTGTCCCGCCCCCACCCCGCCCCCGCACCCGTCCGAGCCGCGCCTCCGCCCGTCGCAGAGGGCCGCCCGCGCACCGGCTCGGCGGCATCAGCGCAGGTCAGACGTATTGTCGGTCCTCGGGTGCAAGATAGATGCATGGTCAGCGATCCGCAGCGAGCCCTGGACGGCTTCTCCCCCGCGACCCGTGACTGGTTCACGGGTGCCTTTTCCGCGCCCACCGCGGCGCAGGCAGGCGCGTGGCAGGCCATCCACGAGGGCTCGGACGTGCTGGTCGTGGCCCCCACCGGTTCCGGCAAGACGCTGGCCGCGTTCCTCGCCGCGCTGGACCAGCTGGCCGCCACGCCCCCGCCGGCCGACCCGAAGAAGCGCTGCCGCGTCCTGTACGTCTCCCCGCTGAAGGCGCTCGCCGTTGACGTGGAGCGCAATCTGCGCAGCCCGCTGACCGGCATCCGCCAGGAGTCCGTCCGTCTCGGCTTGCCCGAGCCGGAGGTCAGGGTCGGCATCCGCTCCGGCGACACCCCGGCGGCGGAGCGGCGGGCGCTGTCGACCCGGCCCCCGGACATCCTGATCACCACGCCCGAGTCGCTGTTCCTCATGCTGACGTCGGCGACCCGCGACGCGCTGACCGGCATCGAGACGGTGATCCTGGACGAGGTGCACGCGGTGGCGGGCACCAAGCGAGGCGCCCATCTCGCACTCAGCCTGGAGCGCCTGGACGAGCTCCTGCCGAAGCCGGCGCGGCGGATCGGCCTGTCCGCGACCGTCCGCCCGGTCGACGAGGTCGCGCGCTACCTCTCGCCGAACCGGAAGGTGGAGATCGTCCAGCCGGCGTCGGGCAAGGAGTTCGACCTGTCCGTCGTCGTCCCCGTCGAGGACATGGGCGAACTGGGCGGCTCCCCGGTGACCGACGGCTCCGAAGGCGCGGAGCGCCCCTCGATCTGGCCGCATGTCGAGGAGCGGATCACCGACCTCATCCAGTCGCACCGCTCCACGATCGTCTTCGCCAACTCCCGCCGGCTCGCCGAGCGCCTGTGCAACCGCCTGAACGAGATCGCCTACGAGCGGGCCACCGGCGAGACCCTGGACGAGCACCACTCCCCGGCGGAGCTGATGGGCGGTTCCGGCGCCGCCCACGGAGCGCCGCCGGTCATCGCCCGCGCCCACCACGGCTCGGTCTCCAAGGAGCAGCGCGCCCTGGTGGAGGAGGACCTGAAGGCGGGCCGCCTCCCCGCGGTCGTCGCCACCTCCAGCCTCGAGCTGGGCATCGACATGGGTGCGGTGGACCTCGTCGTCCAGGTCGAGTCGCCGCCGTCCGTGGCGTCGGGCCTGCAGCGCGTGGGCCGCGCGGGGCACCAGGTCGGGGCCGTCTCCACGGGAGTGGTCTTCCCGAAGTACCGGGGCGACCTCGTCCAGTCCGCCGTGGTCACCGAGCGCATGCGCACCGGTGCCATCGAGTCCCTCCGCGTCCCGGCGAACCCGCTGGACGTCCTCGCGCAGCAGCTGGTCGCCATGACGGCGATGGACACCTGGCAGTTCGACGACCTCCTCGCGCTGGCCCGCCGGGCCGCTCCCTTCGCGTCGCTGCCGGAGTCGGCGTTCACGGCGGTCCTCGACATGCTCGCCGGCCGCTATCCGTCGGACGCCTTCGCGGAGCTGCGCCCGCGCGTGGTGTGGGACCGGGTCGCCGGCACCATCACCGGCCGGCCGGGTGCCCAGCGCCTCGCGGTCACCTCGGGCGGCACGATCCCCGACCGGGGCCTGTTCGGGGTGTTCCTCGCCGGATCGGACCCGAAGAAGGGCGGCGGCCGGGTCGGCGAGCTGGACGAGGAGATGGTCTACGAGTCCCGTGTCGGCGACGTCTTCACGCTGGGCACCAGCTCGTGGCGCATCGAGGACATCACACGGGATCGCGTGCTGGTCTCCCCCGCTCCGGGTGTGCCGGGACGGCTGCCCTTCTGGAAGGGCGACCAGCTGGGCCGCCCGCTGGAGTTGGGCCGCGCGGTGGGCGCGTTCCTGCGCGAGGTCGGTTCGCTGTCGAAGGAGGACGCCCGGCTCCGCCTGCTCACCGCGGGCCTGGACGCCTGGGCCGCGGACAACGTGCTGTCGTACCTGGACGAGCAGCGCGAGGCCTGCGGTCACATCCCGGACGACCGCACGATCGTCGTCGAGCGTTTCCGCGACGAGCTGGGCGACTGGCGTGTGGTCGTGCACTCCCCGTTCGGCGCCCAGGTCCACGCCCCCTGGGCCCTGGCCCTGGGCGCGAAGCTGTCCGAGCGCTACGGCATGGACGCGCAGGTCATGCACGCCGACGACGGCATCGTGCTGCGCCTTCCGGACGCCGATCTCATGGGCCTGGACCTGCTGGACCAGGAGCCCAGGAAGGCCGGCACGGAGTTCGACGCCGACCAGGCGCCCGTCGGCGCGGCGGACGTCGTCTTCGACAAGGGCGACGTCGACCAGGTCGTCACCGACCAGGTCGGCGGCTCGGCGCTGTTCGCGTCCCGTTTCCGCGAGTGCGCCGCGCGCGCCCTGCTCCTGCCGCGCCGCAACCCCGGCAAGCGCACCCCGCTGTGGCAGCAGCGCCAGCGTGCCGCGCAACTGCTGGAGGTGGCCAGCGAGTTCGGCTCGTTCCCGATCGTCCTGGAGGCGGTCCGCGAATGCCTCCAGGACGTCTTCGACGTCCCCGGCCTCGTCGAGCTGATGGGCGACCTGGAGTCGCGCAAGGTGCGGCTCGTCGAGGTCACCACTCCCGAGCCGTCCCCCTTCGCGCGGTCCCTCCTCTTCGGGTACGTCGCCCAGTTCCTGTACGAAGGGGACTCGCCGCTGGCCGAGCGCCGCGCCGCCGCCCTGTCGCTCGACTCGCGGCTGCTGGCCGAGCTGCTCGGGCAGGCGGAGCTGCGCGAGCTGCTGGACGCCGAGGTGCTGACGGAGCTGGAGCGCGAGCTGCAGTGGCTCACCGAGGACCGCCGGATCAAGGACGTCGAGGGCGTCGCCGACCTCCTGCGCGTCCTCGGTCCGCTCACGGACGCCGAGCTGGCCGAGCGCGGCGCGGAGCCGGCGTGGGCGCGGGAGCTGGCCGCTGCCCGCAGGGCCATCAAGGTGCGGATCGGCGGCGCCGACCACTGGGCGGCGATCGAGGACGCGGGCCGCCTGCGCGACGCGCTGGGCACGGCGCTGCCCGTGGGTGTCCCGGAGGCTTTCACCGAGCCGGTCAAGGATCCGCTCGGCGACCTCCTCGCGCGCTACGCCCGCACCCACGGACCCTTCACGTCGGCGACGGCGGCGGCCCGTTTCGGCCTGGGAGTGGCGATCACCGACGGCGCGCTGCAGCGGCTGGCGGCGAGCGGACGCGTGGTGCAGGGCGAGTTCCATCCGGCCGGCATCGGCCAGGAGTGGTGCGACGCCGCGGTCCTGCGCCGGCTGCGCCGCCGCTCCCTCGCCGCGCTGCGGCACGAGCTGGAGCCGGTGCCGCCGGGTGCGCTCGCCCAGTTCCTGCCGCAGTGGCAGCACATCGGCAAGGGCCACGGCCTGCGGGGGACCGACGGACTGGTCCGCGCCATCGAGCAGTTGCAGGGGGCCTCCGTGCCCGCGTCCGCGCTGGAGAAGCTCGTCCTGCCGTCCCGTGTCGCCGGCTACCAGCCGGCCATGCTCGACGAACTCACGGCCGCCGGTGAGGTCGTGTGGGCGGGGGCGGGCTCACTGCCGGGCAAGGACGGCTGGGTCTCCCTCTACATGGCGGACACCGCCCCCCTGCTGCTGCCGCAGCCCCATCCCCTGGAGCTGACGGCGCTCCACCAGTCGGTCCTGGACACCCTGTCCGGCGGCTACGGCCTGTTCTTCCGTCAGATCGCCGACCAGATCCGCGCCACCACCCACCCGGAGGTCACCGACCCGCAGCTCGCGGACGCCCTCTGGGAGCTGGCCTGGTCGGGCCGCCTGACGAACGACACGCTCGCACCGATGCGTTCACTGCTGGGCTCGGGCCGCACCGCGGGCTCCACGGCCCACCGCGCCAAGCGCACGGTCCCGCGCGGGCGCTACGGTTCGCTGACCGCCGCCGCCCGCACCGCCTCCCGTACCGGCCCGCCGACCGTCGCCGGCCGCTGGTCCCTGCTGCCCGCGCACGAACCGGACCCGACCGTGCGGGCCCACGCCCTGGCCCGCACCCTTCTGGACCGGCACGGCGTGGTGACGCGCGGCGCGGTCGCCGCGGAGGGCGTCGAGGGCGGCTTCTCGGCGATATACCGCATCCTGGCCGCCTTCGAGGAGAGCGGCCAGGCCCGGCGCGGCTATGTCGTGGAGGGGCTGGGCGCCGCGCAGTTCGCGATGGACGGCGCGGTGGACCGGCTGCGCGCGGTGTCCAACGCCCGCGACCGCGGGGAGGACCTGCCCGGCCCGCCCGCACCGGGCGCCGACGGCTCCGGCGGCCTACCGGGCGACCCCGACGGCGGTCCGTCCTACGACATCCCCGACCTCGACCACGACTTCCTCGACGCCCACCTCGAGCGGCTCAAGCCGGACGAGTACGTCTCCCCCCTGGACCGCGCCGGCGCCGGCAACCGCCGGGGGCCGACCGCCCCGTGGCAGACCGGCCCCCGCCGCAACCGCCCCACCCCGGACACCCGGGCCGTCGTCCTCGCGGCGGCCGACCCGGCGAACGCGTACGGCGCCGCCCTCCCCTGGCCCGAGCCGCCCACCGGCGCCGGGCACAAGCCGGGCCGCAAGGCGGGCTCGCTCGTGGTCCTGGTCGACGGGGAGCTCACCCTCTACATGGAGCGCGGCGGGAAGACCCTGCTCGCCTGGCCGTCGGCCCCGGAGACCGAGCCCGCCGACGACCCCCGGCTGCGGGCCGCCGCCGAAGCCCTGGCGGGCGCCGCCGCGGCGGGTTCCCTCGGCACGGTCACGGTGGAGCGGGTGAACGGCGCACAGGCCCTGACGTCTCCCGTGGGCACGCTCCTGGAGGCGGCGGGCTTCATCGCGACCCCCCGAGGGCTCCGCCTCCGTGCCTGATCGCGCCGTCACGGCCGGCCCGGCTCCCCGGCGTGCTCCCCGCCCCCTCGTGTCACCCTTGAGACATGCCCGAAGGTGACACGGTCTGGCAATCCGCGAAGCGGCTCCACGCCGCCCTCGCGGGCCGGGTGCTGGCCCTGAGCGACTTCCGGGTGCCGAAGTTCGCCACGGTCGACCTGGCGGGCCGCACCGTCCTGGACGTCACCGCGCGGGGCAAGCACCTCCTCACCCGGGTCGAGGGCGGCCTGACGATCCACTCGCATCTCGGCATGGAGGGCTCCTGGCGGATCTTCACCGACGGAGAGCGCTGGGCGGGCGGTGCCGTCCACCAGATCCGGGCGGTCCTCACCACCGCCCCCGCCCCAGACGCGGCCGCCGCCGAGGCGCGCCCGGCCCGCACGGCCGTCGGCTACCGCCTCCCCGTCCTGGAGGTCCTGCGCACCGCCGAGGAGGACACGGTGGTCGGGCACCTCGGCCCCGACCTGCTGGGCCCGGACTGGGACCCGGACCGCGCCCTCGCCCGCCTGCTCGCCGATCCCGGCCGTCCGCTCGGCGAGGCCCTGCTGGACCAGCGCAACCTCGCCGGTGTCGGCAACATCTACAAAAGCGAGATCTGCTTCCTGCTGCGGGTCACCCCCTGGCTCCCGGTCGGCGCGCTGCCCGCCGAACACACCGCCCAACTGCCCCTGCTCGCCAAGAAGCTGCTGGAGGCCAACCGCGACCGCCCGGTCCGCAAGACGACGGGCCTGCGCGGCCAGGACCTCTTCGTCTACGGCCGCGCGAGGCGCCCCTGCGTGCGCTGCGGCACCCGGATCCGCGTGGCGCAGCAGGGCGACGGCTCCCGCGAACGCCCCACCTACTGGTGCCCCCACTGCCAGGCCGGCCCTGCCCCGACCGGCACGCCCGGCACTCCCCCGCGTCCCGAGGACCGCGACCGCGCGAACAGTTGACGGACCGTCAGATACGCCTCTACGGTCCCCACATGCCCGTCACGGCGTACGATCTCACCGGCCGCACCGCGTTCGTCACCGGTGCCGCCGGTGGCATCGGCCGCGCCTCGGCCGTCCTGCTCGCCCAGGCCGGCGCCACCGTGCACTGCGCCGACCGCGACGCGCGGGGACTGCACGAGACGGCGGACCTCATCGAGGCGGTCGGCGGCAGCTCCCGCACCCACCACCTGGACGTCACCGACCGCGCGCGGCTGCACCGCGCCGTCGCCTCCTGCGAGCGGCTGGACGTCATGGCGGCGATCGCCGGGATCATGCACAGCAGCCTCGTCCTGGACACCCGTGACGAGGACCTGGACCGGGTGCTGGACGTCAATTTCAAAGGCGTGCTGTACGCCTGCCAGGAGGCGGCCCGCATCATGCTCGACCGGGGCATCGCCGGGAGCATCGTCACGATGGCCTCGGGCGCCGTGGACACCGGGGCCCCCGGCCTCCTCGCGTACGGCGCGGCCAAAGCGGCCGTGGTCCAGCTGACGAAGACCCTCGCGGCGGAGATGGGCCCGCACGGCATCCGCGTGAACGCGGTCGCTCCGGGCTGGATCCGCACCCCCATGACCGACCGGCACGACGCCGCCGTACAGGCGCGGACGGAGTCGTCCATGGCGCGCCTGTCACCGCTGGGCCGGGTCGGCGGACCGGAGGACGTCGCACACACGGTGCTTCATCTGGCATCCGACGCCTCGTCGTTCACGACGGGGCAGATCCTGCGTCCGAACGGTGGTGTGGCGATGCCGTGGTAGCGCGTCCCACGCGCCAGGCCCGCACCCACTTCCGCGCGTCGACGGCCCCGTCCGCCTGCCCCTTCGGTTCGCAGTGCACCGGCAGCAGGCTCAGCCCCCAGCCGCCGGCGGCGACGGCCGCCTCCAGCGCTCCCGCGCCCGGTGCGCACACGAGACGCACCACGGCCCACCACCACAGCGAGGAACCCCCGAGAACCACCCCCCAGCGGACTATGGGCCGTGCCATCCGCTCACCTCCAGCCCGGCGCCGGATCGCGCCTTCCGCCACCAGGGGGCGTACGCAGCGCAGGCCCTCGTCACCGCGCGTCCATGCGCCGTCACACATCCACCCTGACCGGCGCGCGGCGGCTCGGCAAGCGCGCCCCGGCGGCTCACGGAGGCCCGGACAGCACGAAACCCCGACCCGCACTCTCCAGATCCGACTGGAGAAGCCCTGGCCGGGGCCTCACACCACACCTCAGCGCATGGTCAGTCCACGCGCACCGGTGGCATCGTCACGCGGCGACCACGTCCACCGCTTCGGACGGCGCCTTGATGGTCACCCGTTCCGGTGGCACACCGGTCACCGATACGGAACCCAGCATCGGCCGGACCGACGTGGGTACAGGCTCACTGGGGGTGGCCGCAGCAGACTGGGCCAGCTCGGCAAGGGCGAGCTCGTCGCTCACTTCCCGCATGAGCTCGGACATCCGTACGTCCAGCGCGTCGCAGATAGCGGCGAGCAGCTCGGAGGAAGCCTCCTTCTGCCCCCGCTCCACCTCGGAGAGATAGCCGAGCGAGACTCGGGCGGACGAGGAGACTTCGCGCAGAGTACGGCCCTGGCGCTGGCGCTGCCGACGCAGCACGTCACCCAACAGGCGACGGAGCAGAATCATCGGTGGCTCCCTCCTCGGACCGCGTAGCCGCATCCTTCACGCCCCACCGTACCGCCTTGCGCCGCGGCCGTGCGGGGAGCGATGTCGTGTTCACTCAGGGCTGCAAACATCAAAACCCCCCGTTCCGTTCCGTATCCTGTGCCCACTCATTCCCATGGTGTTCGTTCGCCAGCTCCGTCAGAAGCAGGGCGAGTACGCTCCGTACACTCTCCATACGAATTTCCGCCCGGCCGCCGTTCAACCGCAGGGCCTCCACTTTTCCGCCACCGGCGGAACCGGAACCCGGACGGACGGGGCCGTCCACGGCCACGAAGACGGTGCCCACGGGCTGTCCGTCCTGCGGTTCCGGCCCGGCCACACCGGTCGTGGCGATGCCCCAGTCGGCTCCCAGCGCCTTGCGCACACCGGCCGCCATCTCCACCGCGACCTGCGCATCCACCGCTCCGCGCCGCTCCAGCACGGTGGCGTCCACGCCGAGCAGCCGGTGCTTGAGGTCGGTGGCGTAGGCCGTCACCGATCCGCGGAAGACCTTCGACGCCCCCGGAATGCCGGTGATGTCCGCCGCGACCAGACCACCGGTCAGGGACTCCGCGACGGCAAGCGTCTCGCCCTTCACCGTGAGTAGTCGCACGACGTCCGCGGCGCGAGAGTTCACGCTTCCGTCTCCTCCAACGCTGCCCTGCGCTCCGCGATTCCCTGCCTCCGCAGCACAATGGCCTGTCTCACATAGTCGAGCCCGGTCACCACCGTCAGCACGACGGCAGCCGCCATCACCCACCAGCGCAGCGTCGCCAGCCATCCCGTCAGCGCCAGGATGTACATACCGACGGCCACGCCCTGCGTGAGCGTCTTCAGCTTGCCACCGCGGCTCGCCGGGATGACGCCGTACCGGATGACGATGAAACGCAGCAGGGTGATCCCGAGTTCCCGGCCGAGGATGACGCCCGTGACCCACCACGGCAGATCGCCGAGCCCGGACAGACAGATGAGGGCCGCTCCCATGATCGCCTTGTCGGCGATGGGGTCGGCGATCTTGCCGAAGTCGGTGACCAGGTCGTAGGCGCGGGCCAGATGCCCGTCGAACAGGTCGGTGATCATGGCGATGGCGAAAGCCGCCCAGGCGAACGAGCGCCAGGCGGGGTCGTAACCGCCGTCTGCCAGCATCAGCGCGACGAACGCCGGCACCAGGACCAGCCGGAGCATGGTCAGCAGGTTGGCGATGTTCCAGATGCTCGCCTGGTTGACGGCCGCGGCCGCGATCTTGGCGCCCCGCGCGGGCCGACCGTCGCCCTCGGCGCCCTGGTCGGCGCCCGCGGGCCGGGTCACACCCGCCTGGGACGCACCGGTCGCGTTCGCCTTCCCCGTCGTACCCACCGCGCTCACCTTGCCCGTCGCACCCGCCGGGGAGGGGCCGCCCGCGGCGGACGCCGGAACTCCGGTCATCTGCCCGCCTCCTCACTACACGCGAACGTGCCCTGGAGGGGCTCGGCCACCAGATCGACGCCTTCGGTGCCGACCACCTTCGCCTCGACCATACGACCGATGCTCAGACCCGCGCCGCTCGTGAGCAGCACTTGGCCGTCCGTCTCCGGCGCCTGGTGCGCACCGCGCCCGTACACGCCGTCCTCGTCGACGGACTCGACCAGCACGTGCACCGTCTCGCCGAGGCGCTCCTCGGCCCGCTGCGACACCAGCTCCTCGGCGAGCTGGGACACCCGGGCGAGCCGCTCGGCGACGACGTCCTCGGGCAGCTTGCCGTCGTACGTCGCGGCCTCGGTGCCCTCCTCGTCGGAGTAGCCGAAGACGCCGATCGCGTCGAGCCGGGCCCCGTTCAGGAAGCGCTCCAGCTCGGCGAGGTCGGCCTCGGTCTCGCCGGGGAAGCCCACGATGAAGTTGGAGCGCACGCCCGCCTGGGGCGCCTTGCCGCGGATGGTGTCCAGCAGCTCCAGGAAGCGGTCGGTGTCGCCGAAGCGGCGCATCGCGCGCAGCACGTCGGGCGCGGAGTGCTGGAAGGAGAGGTCGAAGTAGGGGGCGACCTTCGGCGTCGACGTCAGGACGTCGATCAGACCGGGCCGCATCTCGGCCGGCTGCAGATAGCTGACGCGGACCCGCTCGAGGCCGTCGACCTCGGCGAGCTCGGGCAGCAGGGACTCCAGCAGCCGGATGTCGCCCAGGTCCTTGCCGTACGACGTGTTGTTCTCGGAGACCAGCATGATCTCCTTGACGCCCTGCTCGGCCAGCCACCGCGTCTCGTTCAGCACGTCGCTCGGCCGGCGCGAGATGAAGGAGCCGCGGAAGGACGGGATGGCGCAGAAGCTGCAGCGCCGGTCGCAGCCGGAGGCGAGCTTCACCGAGGCGACGGGGGCGCCGTCGAGGCGGCGGCGCAGCGGCGCCCGCGGCCCGGAGGCCGGAGCGAGCCCCTCCGGAAGATCGACGGGGGCGTGCCCGGGCAGCGCGACCCCGGCCGCGGACTCCTGCCGCTCGGCCGGGCTGATCGGCAGCAGCTTGCGCCGGTCCCGCGGAGTGTGGGCGGCGTGGATGCCGCCGGACAGGATGGTCTGGAGGCGGTCGGAGATGTCCGCGTAGTCGTCGAAGCCGAGCACGCCGTCGGCCTCGGGAAGGGCCTCGGCGAGGTCCTTGCCGTACCGCTCGGCCATGCAGCCCACCGCCACGACGGCCTGGGTTCTCCCGTGGCCCTTGAGATCATTGGCCTCCAGGAGGGCGTCGACGGAGTCCTTCTTGGCGGCGTCGACGAAGCCACAGGTGTTGACGACGGCGACGTCCGCGTCGGCGGCGTCCTCCACGAGGTCCCAGCCGTCCGCCTCCAAGCGGCCTGCGAGCTCCTCCGAGTCCACCTCGTTGCGGGCGCAGCCAAGAGTGACGAGTGCGACGGTACGGCGTTCAGGCATGGGCTCAAGACTACTTTGTCTCACTGACGGCCCATGTCGACGGGGTTGGCCGATCCCGGCCGACCCCGTCCCCGGCTCACCCCGTCGTCCGGACCTACCCGGCCTGCGGGTCGCCCTTGGTGTAGCTCAGGCGCTCCACGGCGCCCGGCCGCCAGTCGTCCTCGATCTTCTTGCCGTTGACGTACAGGTCGATCGCTCCGGCGTCGCCGAGGACCAGGTTGATCTTCTTGCTGTCCTGGAAGGTCTTGCTGTCGCCCTGCTTGAGGAGACCGTCGAAGAGCAGCCGGCCGTTGTGGTCCTTGACGGCCACCCAGCTGCGTCCGTCGGCGGCACTGACCTGCACGGTCACCTTGTCCTGCGGGACGGCGGCGATGGCGCTGTCGGAGGGCTCGGGCTCGGGGTCCTTCGGCTTGTCGGTCTTGGGGGTCGGCGTGCTCTTGTCGGCCGACGGCGTCGAGCCGCCCTCGGCGACGGCGGACTTCCCGCCCTCGTCGTCGCCCTTGAAGGCGGTGAAGCCGACGAACCCGATCACGGCGACGATCGCGGCGACCATGGCCGCGGTCCAGTTCGGCCCGCGGCGCTCGGGACGGATGCGCTCCGCCTCGAACAGGGGGGCCGCCGGGGTGGGCGCCGGCCGTCCGCCGTGGGACGCGTCGTACTGGGCGAGCAGCGGGGCCGGATCGAGGTGGACGGCCTTGGCCAGGGTCCGGATGTGGCCGCGGGCGTACACGTCGCCACCGCAGGGGGCGAAGTCGTCCGCCTCGATGGCCTGCACGATGGCGATGCGGACCCGGGTGGCGGTACTGACGTCGTCGACGGTCAACCCGGCGTCGAGACGGGCCTGCCGCAGGGCATGCCCGATCGAGGGCCGGGAGTCGTCGGACTCGTCGTCGAACGGACGCTCGTCTTCAGGGGAGTTGCCGATGGACACGGGGGCGCCTTTCGAGCGGTGAGCCACCTGTGCTGGAGGTTCAGTCTAGGGGGGCGACAAAAGGGTGAGGCAAGCGGGCGGTGGGACTTTGTACGCCATCGGTAGGGCCCGACACGCCGATGGCGGCCAAGAGTTTGTCGTTTCGCTCAACTTGACGTACGTCGAAGGGAAACGGTTGCTCAATGATCCCCTACGGGTGAGTCACGATCAGGCATCGACTCATCGCCTACCCGGCCCGCTCGCCACCAAGGGTCCGTTTTTCCGCCGGGGGCACATTCAAGCCTCCCCGCGGATCACCGCGAGCACACCGTCCAGCTCCTCGGCCTTCACGAGGACGTCACGCGCCTTCGATCCCTCGCTCGGTCCCACGATGCCGCGCGACTCCATGAGGTCCATCAGGCGGCCCGCCTTGGCGAACCCGACCCGCAGCTTGCGCTGGAGCATGGACGTCGAGCCGAACTGCGTGGACACCACCAGTTCCGCCGCCTGGCACAGCAGGTCGAGGTCGTCGCCGATCTCCTCGTCGATCTCCTTCTTCTGCTTCGTCCCGACGACCACGTCGTCCCGGAAGACGGGTGCCATCTGGTCCTTGCAGTGCCGGACGACCGCCGCGACCTCCTCCTCGGTCACGAACGCGCCCTGCATCCGGGTCGGCTTGTTCGCGCCCATGGGCAGGAACAGGCCGTCGCCCTTGCCGATCAGCTTCTCGGCGCCCGGCTGGTCGAGGATGACCCGGGAGTCGGCGAGCGAGGAGGTGGCGAAGGCCAGCCGCGAGGGCACGTTCGCCTTGATCAGACCGGTGACGACGTCGACCGACGGCCGCTGGGTGGCGAGCACCAGATGGATGCCGGCCGCGCGCGCGAGCTGCGTGATGCGGACGATGGCGTCCTCCACGTCCCGCGGCGCGACCATCATCAGGTCGGCGAGCTCGTCCACGATGACCAGCAGGTACGGGTAGGGCTGGAGCTCTCGCTCGCTGCCCTCCGGGGCCTTCGCCTTGCCGCTGCGGACGGCCTCGTTGAAGTCGTCGATGTGCCGGTAGCCGTAGGCCGCCAGGTCGTCGTACCGCAGGTCCATCTCGCGGACGACCCACTGGAGCGCCTCGGCGGCCCGCTTCGGGTTGGTGATGATCGGCGTGATCAGGTGCGGAATGCCCTCGTACGCGGTCAGCTCGACGCGCTTGGGGTCGACCAGGACCATGCGGACGTCCTCCGGGGTCGCCCGCATCATGATCGAGGTGATCAGGCAGTTGATGCAGGACGACTTGCCGGAGCCGGTCGCACCGGCGACCAGCACGTGCGGCATCTTGGCGATGTTCGCCATGACGTAGCCGCCCTCGACGTCCTTGCCGAGCGCGACCAGCATCGGGTGGTCGTCCTCGGCGGCGGCAGCGAGCCGCAGCACGTCACCGAGGTTCACCATCTCGCGGTCCGTGTTGGGGATCTCGATGCCGACCGCGGACTTGCCCGGGATCGGGCTGATGATCCGTACGTCGGGGCTGGCGACGGCGTAGGCGATGTTCTTCGTGAGCGCGGTGATGCGCTCGACCTTGACGGCCGGCCCCAGCTCGACCTCGTAGCGCGTGACCGTCGGCCCGCGCGTGAAGCCGGTGACCCGGGCGTCGACCTTGAACTCGGTGAAGACGGTGGTGAGCGACGCGACGACGGCGTCGTTGGCGGCACTGCGCGACTTGCCGGGACCGCCGCGTTCGAGCAGGTCCAGCGACGGCAGCGCGTAGGTGATGTCACCGGAGAGCTGCAGTTGCTCCGCGCGCGGGGGCAGATCGCGGATCTCGTCGGGTACGGGCGCGGCCTTGGTGAGATCGGGGACCTCGGTCTTGGTGGGATCGGCGGCCTTGGGCCTGGCCAGCCGGTCCTGCTGGGGCCGAGCCGCCGGGACCGGCGTCGGCACGGGTGTGGTGTCCTCGCGGTCGCCCACGCTGACGCCCTGGGTGAGGTCGGCGACGATCGGCGAGGGCGGCATGCCGTGCATCACGGCGCCGTCGAGCGCGGCCGCGGCGGCCGCGGCGACGTCCACAGCGTCCATGGGACGGTCCATCTCGGGCTGGGGCACCGCGGAGCGCCTGGGACGCCCGCGACGCCGCGAGAAGGCCTCCTGCTCGGCTCCTTCGGGGTCGTACGCCTCGGGGGCCCGGGTCCGCTTGCGCCCGCGCGCGGCGGGCAGCGCCTCGCGCCACTGCTCGTCGTAGCGCTCGTCGTCCTCGGGGTAGACCTCGTCGTCCTCCGGATCGGGCAGCAGGCCCAGCTTCACGCCGAGCAGCCGCAGCCGCTGCGGGATGGCGTTGACCGGGGTGGCCGTGACCACCAGCAGACCGAAGACCGTCAGCAGCACGAGCATCGGTACGGCCAGGACCTCGCCCATGGTGTACGTCAGCGGGGTCGCCGCGCCCCAGCCGATGAGCCCGCCGGCGTCCCTTATGGCCTGCATGCCGGCGCTGCGGGCCGGCGACCCGACCGCGATGTGGACCTGGCCGAGCACGCCGATGACGAGCGCGGACAGGCCGATGACGATACGGCCGTTGGCCTCGGGCTTCTCGGGGTGCCGGATGAACCGCACGGCGACGACCGCGAGCAGGATCGGCGCCAGCAGGTCGAGCCGGCCGAAGGCGCCGGTCACGATGATCTCGACGAGGTCCCCGACGGGGCCGCGCAGGTTGGACCACGTCCCGGCGGCGACGATCAGGGAGAGGCCGAGCAGCAGCAGGGCGACGCCGTCCTTGCGGTGGGCGGGGTCGAGGTTCTTCGCGCCCTGCCCTATCCCGCGGAACACCGCGCCGACGGCGTGCGCGAGCCCGAGCCAGATCGCGCGCACGAACCGGTACACACCCCCGGTGGGGCTGGGCGCCGGCCTGGGC
The DNA here is from genome assembly GCF_040645135.1 of Streptomyces sp. NPDC046859. Classification (NCBI taxonomy): domain Bacteria; kingdom Bacillati; phylum Actinomycetota; class Actinomycetes; order Kitasatosporales; family Streptomycetaceae; genus Streptomyces; species Streptomyces sp. NPDC046859. The sequence goes on along the minus strand of NZ_JBEYXR010000010.1, from coordinate 10,904 downwards.
GGGGGCGCGACTTTGCGGGCCGCGGCCTTCTTCGCCGGCGCCTTCTTCGCGGGGGCTTTCCTGGCGGCGGCCTTCTTCGCCGGAGCCTTCGCCGAAGCGGCCGCCTTGTTCGCGGGCGGCTTCCTGGCTGCGGGGGAACGTGAGGCCATGGAGGTGAGGTTACCGGTGGAGGAGACAGTGGACACGTGTGCCCACCGCTTCACCCGTTCGTGTCGTCCGTGCGGAGGCAGTGAACTGACGCCGACTCACACATCGGGACATAGCGCCGCCCGGTCACCAACCGGGGCCGCCCCGCGCTCAGTTCTGCGAGGACACCGACGACGCGTTGCCGGCGCCCGGCTCCAGCGCGTCCAGCGCCCGCCGCAGACCCGTGAGTTTGCGTTCGAGATGGGCCGCCGTGGCCACCGCGGCCGCGTCGGCCGAGTCGTCGTCGAGCTGCTTCGAGAGCGCCTCGGCCTGCTCCTCGACGGCGGCCAGGCGCGCCGACAGCTCGGCGAGCAGCCCGGCGGGCTCCTTGGACTCGGCACCGGCGGCCTTCCCGCCGCCGCCCTCCAACTGGAGCCGCAGCAGCGCCGCCTGCTCGCGCAGCTGGCAGTTCTTCATGTACAGCTCGACGAACACCGAGACCTTCGCCCGCAGCACCCACGGGTCGAACGGCTTCGAGATGTAGTCCACCGCACCCGCCGCGTATCCGCGGAAGGTGTGGTGCGGACCGTGGTTGATCGCGGTGAGGAAGATGATCGGGATGTCCCGCGTCCGTTCCCGTCGCTTGATGTGCGCCGCGGTTTCGAAACCGTCCATTCCCGGCATCTGAACGTCCAGGAGAATGACCGCGAAGTCGTCCGTCAGCAGTGCTTTGAGCGCTTCCTCCCCGGACGATGCCCGCACCAGGGTCTGATCGAGCGCAGAGAGGATCGCCTCCAGCGCCAGCAGATTCTCCGGCCGGTCATCGACCAGGAGGATCTTGGCCTTCTGCACCATGGCCCGCCCTCCTCGCCCCGGCAGTGCACCGGGCTCCGCCCCAGGGGACGGCTCCCTTACGCCGCCCGCCCTCGTGCCGGTCATGGTAGCCGCACCCCGCCTGTCGCCACACCCTGTCACCGCGATGTCACTGTGCACGTAGCAGAAACGTGGCGGGAGACCAGAGGGTTCCCCGAATCCCGCACTTCTACACAGCTTCGAGCACCCTGAGTCAACAAAACCACGGCACACCCGTCCGTCCCTGTCACTGCTCCCTCATCCACTGGTTCATCACGGTGAGCAGATGATCGGGGTCCACCGGCTTGGTCACGTAGTCGGAGGCGCCCGACTCGATCGCCTTCTCCCGGTCGCCCTTCATCGCCTTCGCGGTGAGCGCGATGATCGGCAGCCCGGCGAACTGCGGCATCCGGCGGATCGCCGTGGTCGTCGCGTACCCGTCCATCTCGGGCATCATGATGTCCATCAGGACGACGGCCACGTCGTCGTGCTGCTCCAGGACCTCGATGCCCTCCCGGCCGTTCTCCGCGTACAGCACGGACAGGCCGTGCTGCTCCAGCACGCTGGTCAGCGCGAAGACGTTGCGGATGTCGTCGTCGACGATCAGCACCTTCTCGCCCCCGAAGCGGATGCCCCGCCGGGCCCGGGCCGCCGCGGCGTCCTCGGTGCCCGCCGACCGCAGCTCCGGCTGGGCGGGCCGCTGCTCCAGCTCCGCGGCCCGGCGCCGGCGCCGGAAGAGCGCGGCGGCTCCGTTCTGCGTCTCCCGGTACGACCGCACCTCGGCCGGCGTCTCGATCTCGGCGTCGGACAGCTCCGCCAGATCGGCCGCCGACGCCACCAGGTCACCCGGGTCCAGCGGCGGCAACTGCTGCTGATACCCCTGCGGAGGCAGTTCGCTGGGGTGCAGAGGCAAATACAGCGTGAACGTCGAACCCCGCCCCGGTTCGCTCTGCGCGTGGATCTCACCGCCGAGCAGCTGGGCGATCTCCCGCGAGATCGACAGCCCCAGACCCGTACCGCCGTACTTGCGGCTCGTGGTGCCGTCCGCCTGCTTGAACGCCTCGAAGATCACGCGCATCTTGCTCGCGGCGATCCCGATGCCGGTGTCGGTCACCGAGAACGCGATCAGCGGGGCGTCGGCCTCGCTCAGCGACCCGGCCTCCAGCAGCTGCTCCCGGATCGACTGCGGCACGTCCGAGCCCGCGGGCCGGATGACCAGCTCGACCGATCCGGAGTCGGTGAACTTCACCGCGTTGGACAACAGGTTCCGCAGCACCTGGAGCAGCCGCTGCTCGTCGGTGTGCAGCGTGGCCGGCAGCTCGGGAGAGACCCGCACGGACAGGTCCAGGCCCTTCTCCGCGGTCAGCGGCCGGAACGTGGCCTCGACGTAGTCCACCAGCTGCACCAGCGCGATCCGCGTCGGCGAGACGTCCATCTTGCCCGCCTCGACCTTCGACAGGTCCAGGATGTCGTTGATCAGCTGCAGCAGGTCGGAACCGGCCCCGTGGATGGTCTCGGCGAACTCGACCTGCTTCGGGGAGAGGTTCCCCTCGGCGTTGTCGGCGAGCAGCTTCGCCAGGATCAGCAGCGAGTTGAGCGGGGTGCGCAGCTCGTGCGACATGTTGGCGAGGAACTCGCTCTTGTAGCGCATCGACACCGCGAGCTGCTCGGCGCGCTCCTCCAGGACCTGCCGCGCCTCCTCGATCTCGGTGTTCTTCACCTCGATGTCGCGGTTCTGCTGGGCCAGCAGCTCGGCCTTCTCCTCCAGTTCGGCGTTGGACGCCTGGAGGGCCTTCTGCCGGTTCTCCAACTCGGCCGACCGCTCGCGCAGTTGCTCGGTCAGCTCCTGCGACTGGCGCAGCAGCACCTCGGTCTTGGTGTTGACCGAGATGGTGTTGACGCTGGTCGCGATCATCTCGGCGATCTGGTTGAGGAAGTCCTTCTGGATCTGCGTGAACGGCGTGAAGGAGGCCAGCTCGATGACTCCGAGCACCTTGCCCTCGAACAGCACCGGCAGCACGATCACCTGCGCGGGCGGCGCCTCACCGAGCCCGGAGGAGATCTTCAGATAGCCGCTGGGCGCGTTCTCCACCAGGATCGCGCGCTTCTCCAGGGCGGCCGTCCCGATCAGCCCCTCGCCCGGCCGGAACGACGTCGGCATCGACCCCATCGAGTAGGCGTACGACCCCAGCATCCGCAGTTCGTACTGGTCCTCGCCCTCGGCGCTGATGTCCTTGCCGTCCACCAGCGGCATCGCCAGGAAGAACGCACCGTGCTGGGCGGACACCACCGGCGTCAGCTCGCTCATGATCAGCGAGGCCACGTCCTCCAGGTCCCGGCGGCCCTGCATCAGCGCCGAGATCCGGGCCAGGTTGCCCTTGAGCCAGTCCTGCTCCTTGTTGGCGATCGTGGTGTCGCGCAGATTGGCGATCATCTTGTTGATGTAGTCCTGGAGCTCCTGGATCTCGCCGGACGCGTCGACGTCGATCTTCAGGTTCAGGTCGCCGCGGGTCACCGCGGTCGCCACGCGCGCGATGGCACGCACCTGCCGGGTGAGGTTCCCGGCCATCTCGTTCACGGACTCGGTGAGGTCCCGCCAGGTGCCGTCGACGTCACGCACGCGTGCCTGGCCGCCGAGCTGTCCCTCGGTGCCCACCTCGCGGGCGACGCGGGTGACCTCCTCCGCGAACGACGAGAGCTGGTCGACCATGGTGTTGATCGTGGTCTTGAGCTCCAGGATCTCGCCCCGGGCGTCGATGTCGATCTTCTTCGTCAGGTCACCCTTGGCGATGGCGGTCGTGACCATGGCGATGTTGCGGACCTGACCGGTCAGGTTCGACGCCATCTGGTTCACGGACTCGGTGAGGTCCTTCCAGGTGCCGGCCACTCCCGGCACATGCGCCTGACCGCCCAGGATGCCGTCCGTACCCACCTCACGGGCCACCTTGGTGACCTGATCGGCGAACGAACTCAGCGTCTTCACCATCGTGTTGAACGTGTCCGCGAGCTGCGCGACCTCGCCGCGCGCCTCGATCGTCACCGTGCGCGTCAGATCGCCGTTGGCGACGGCGGCGGCGACCTGCGAGATGTTGCGCACCTGCATGGTGAGGTTCTTCGCCATCAGGTTCACATTGCCGCTGAGGTCCTTCCAGATGCCCGTGACCCCCGGGACGTGCGCCTGGCCGCCCAGGATGCCCTCGGTGCCCACCTCACGGGCCACCCGGGTCACCTGCTCGGCGAACGACGACAGCTGGTCGACCATCGTGTTGACGGTCGTCACCAGTTCGAGGATCTCGCCCTTGGCGTCGACGGTGATCTTCTTGGACAGGTCGCCCTTGGCGACCGCCGTCGTGACCTCGGCGATCTGGCGCACCTGGATGGTCAGGTTGTTCGCCATGAAGTTCACGGACTGGGTGAGGTCCTTCCAGGTACCGGAGACCCCCTGCACCTCGGCCTGACCGCCCAGCTCGCCCTCGGTGCCCACCTCACGGGCGACCCTGGTGACCTCCTCCGCGAACGACGACAGCTGGTCCACCATCGTGTTCAGCGTGTTCTTCAGCTCCAGGATCTCCCCGCGCGCGTCCACGGTGATCTTCTGCGAGAGGTCACCGCGCGCCACCGCCGTCGCGACCTGCGCGATGTTGCGCACCTGGGCGGTGAGGTTGCCGGCCATGCCGTTCACGGAGTCCGTGAGGTCCCGCCACACACCGGCGACGCCGGGCACCTGCGCCTGGCCGCCGAGCCGGCCCTCGGTGCCCACCTCACGGGCCACCCGGGTCACCTGGTCGGCGAAGCCGGAGAGCTGGTCGACCATCGTGTTGATGGTGTTCTTCAGCTCGAGGATCTCCCCGCGCGCGTCGACGTCGATCTTCTGCGACAGGTCACCGCGCGCCACCGCCGTCGTCACCTGGGCGATCTGCCGCACCTGGGACGTCAGGTTGCCGGCCATGAAGTTGACGGAGTCGGTGAGCTCCTTCCAGGTGCCCGACACCCCCGGTACGACGGCCTGACCGCCGAGGCGGCCCTCCGTGCCCACGTCCCGGGCCATCCGCGTCACCTGGTCGGCGAACGACGACAGCTGGTCCACCATCGTGTTCACGGTGTTCTTCAGCTGGAGCATCTCGCCGGACACGTCCACGGTGACCTTCTGCGACAGGTCGCCGTTGGCCACCGCCGTCGTCACCTGCGCGATGTTCCTCACCTGTCCGGTGAGGTTCCTGAACGCCGTGTTGACGGAGTCCGTGAGGTCCTTCCAGGTGCCCGCGGCCCCCGGCACCTGCGCCTGGCCGCCGAGCTCACCCTCGACACCGACCTCCCGGGCGACCCGGGTCACCTCGCTGCCGAACGACGACAGCTGATCGACCATGCCGTTGACGGTGTTCTTCAGCTCCAGCATCTCGCCGGCCACGTCGACCGTGACCTTCTGCGAGAGGTCACCACTGGCCACCGCGGTCGTGACCGCCGCGATGTCCCTCACCTGAATGGTCAGATTCCGGAACACCGTGTTGACGGAGTCCGTCAGGTCCTTCCACGTGCCCGCGGCCCCCGGCACATTCGCCTGACCGCCCAGCTGGCCCTCCGCGCCGACCTCGTTGGCCACCCGCGTGACCTCGTCCGCGAAGATCCGCAGCGTCTCGGTCATCTGGTTGATGGTGTCCGCGAGCTGGGCCACCTCGCCCCGCGCCGACACCGTCACCTTCTGCGACAGGTCACCGTTGGCGACCGCCGTCGTCACCTGTGAGATACCGCGCACCTGGGCCGTCAAATTGCCGGCCATCAGGTTCACCGAATCGGTGAGGTCCTTCCACACACCGGCCACACCGGGCACCTGCGCCTGACCGCCCAGCTCACCCTCGGTGCCCACCTCGCGGGCGACGCGCGTCACCTCGGACGAGAACGACGACAGCTGGTCCACCATCGTGTTGACGGTGTTCTTCAGCTCCAGCATCTCGCCGGCCACGTGCACCGTGACCTTGCGCGACAGATCGCCCTTGGCGACCGCCGTCGTCACCAGCGCGATGTCCCGCACCTGAGCGGTCAGCCGGTACGCCATCGTGTTGACGGAGTCCGTCAGGTCCTTCCAGGAACCCGACATGCCCCGCACCCGGGCCTGCCCACCGAGCTTGCCCTCGGTGCCGACCTCGCTGGCCACCCGCGTGACCTCGTCGGTGAACGTCGACAACTGGTCGACGAGATTGTTGACGGTACGGCCGACCTTCAGGAACTCGCCCCGCAGCGGATGCCCGGTGCCGTCCGGGGCCTGCGTCCGCAGCTCCATCCGCGGCGACAGATCACCCTCGGCCACCGCCGACAGCACCCGCCCGACCTCGGACACCGGTCGCACCAGGTCGTCCACCAGGGCGTTCGAGTTGTCGATCGCGGCCGCCCAGGAGCCCTCACAGGCCCCGGTCTCCAGCCGCTCGGTCAGCTTGCCCTCCCGGCCGACCATCCGCCGCACCCGCGCCAGCTCACCCGTGAGGTGCAGATTCCGGTCGGCCACCTCGTTGAAGGCGGCCGCGATCTCCGACATCACGCCGTCCCCGGACACCGTGAGCCGCTTGCGGAAGTTCCCGTCGCGCATCGACACCAAGGCCGTCAGCAGCCGGTTCAGGGCCGCCGTGTCCACGGCGGTGGTACCGCCGCGGCTCTTGCGTTCGCTCTTCAGGGACTGTCCGCCTTTCGCGCGCGTCTGAGTGCCCCGCGTCGCTGCGCCAGACTCCACTGTGTCCCTCCCGCAGGGGTCGACCATCACTGTCGTGCTCGGTGCTGCTGCTTCCGCGTACCCGTTGTCCACCGGGTGGTCCGCCCGGACGAACGGGGCCGCACCACGGGCTGCTGCCCGCCGGACGCGCCCCCCACTCGGCCTGCCCGGACCTTCACCGGAAGCCTGCCCAGTGTTTCACCCCGGCTGAACCCGGCCATAACAGTTCGGCAGCTTCGCACATCGTCCGCACACCCTCGGGACGGAAACACTGCAGACCGGCATCCGCAGGGACCGCGAAGGTAAGTAACCTTGCATGCGGCTGTCCAGCCGCGCCGGTCCGTCCGGCCTGGGCGGTGGCAGGAGGAGCACGAGCGGGCAAACGGAGGGGCGGCCGGACATGACCACCGGACTGATTCCGGGGGCACCGACCCCGGAGGGGCCGACGGGCGGACAGATGCCGCACCAGCGGCACGACCCGGCCGGCCGCGAAGCCCTGCACGTCGACGACCGGACGAGGAGTTCAGTGATCACCGCGCGCGCGGCAGCCAGCTTCGAGCCTGTCGGGCGGTCCGTCGCGAGCGCCCGCTCCTTCGTCCGCGACACCCTGCAGGGCTGGGGCTTCGCCGACATCGTCGACGACGCCGTGGTCCTCACCAGCGAACTGGTGACGAACGCCGTCGTCCACGCGGGCACCTCCGCGGACGTCCTGTGCCTGCGCAGCGAGGACGGCGTACGGATCGAGGTGGCCGACCGCTACCCGGAACGGGAGATCCCGCTCCAGGGCTCGCCCGTCAACATGGGCAGCCCCGACCGCGAGGGAGGCCGTGGCCTCCAGCTCTGCGCGGCGCTCGCGGGCCGCTGGGGCGTCGACTACTCCCCCACCCAGAAGCAGGTCTGGTTCCAGCTCGACCTGCCCGAGCGCCCCGTCGGCACCCGCGCCGCCGGCCCGTCGCTCCCCCTCGACCTCCTCCCGCTCGCCGACGGCCGCGTCCGCGTCGCCGTGGTCCAGATCGACCGGGCCGGCGCCATCTCCTCGTGGAACGAGGACGCCGAGGACCTCTTCGGCTACGCGTCGGAGCAGGTCGTCGGCAAGCCCCTCACCGACTTCGCGGCCTGGCCGCACACCCCCGGCACCAGCACCGGCATCGCCGAGGCCCTCCAGCTCTCCCGCTGGGAGGGCAGCTACGGCATAAGGGGCGCCGACGGCCGCGTCATTCCGGTGTACGCCTCCCACCTGCGCGTCCGCGACACCGACGGCGAGCCCTCCACGGTCTGCCTCCTGGTCCGCAACCACGAGCGCGCCGTCCTCCAGACACCCGTGCGCGTGCCGGCCGGCGACTCCGCCTCCGAGTCGACGAGCAGCGACCCGTTCGAGGTGTTCATCGGCTCCCCCGCCCCGGACGACCTCGACGGCCTGCTCCAGCGCACCGTGGAACGCGCCCGCGACATGCTCGACGGCGACTCGGCCTTCCTGCTGCTCGCCACCGACGACGAGACCGAACTGGAGGTCCGCGCCTCCACCGGCCTGCCCTCCGCCCGCCAGCGCTTCGCCCGCGTCCCGGTCGAGGCCGGCCCCGGCCGCTACGGCTCCGCCCGGATGCCGGCGGTCCATGAGGACCTCACGATGGTGCCCGGCGCCGTCCCCCTGCTGCGCGGCACCGGCATGCGCTCGGTCGTCACCGTCCCCCTCAAGGTCGAGGGCCGCCTCACGGGCTCCCTCGGCGTCGCCGCGGAGGGACCCGGCCGGTACACCAACGAGGAGGCCCTGCGCCTCCAGTTCGCCGCCGACCGCATCGCGCTGGCCGTGGAGTCCGCCCGCCTCGGCGAACTCGAACGGCTGCGCCGGGGCTCCCTCAGCTTCCTCGTGGAGGCGTCCGACCTGCTGGCCGGCACCCTGGACCGCGACCAGACGCTGGCGCTCATGGCCCAGATGACGGTCCCCACCCTCGCCACCTGGTGCGCCGTCTACACGATCGCCGACCAGGCCTCGGAGCCGTACCTGTCGTACGTCCTGCACGAGGACGAGGAACTCATCGACGGCATCAAGTCGTTGCTGTCGAAGATCCCCCCGCCGGACCCGGTACCCACCCCTGGCGCCCGCATCTGGTCGGCTCCCGCCGAGTCGGCGCACCAGGCCGCTCTGCGCACCTCCATGCGCAGCCTCGGTCTCGGCGAGCCGGTCGGCCGCGTCAGCGCGGGCATCGGCCCCACGCTCGCCACGGCCTCCGCGGTGGGCGGCGAGACCGTCGTCCTTCCGCTCGTCGCCCGCAACCGCGTCATCGGCATGCTGACCCTCGGCAAGCCGACCGACGAGCACTTCCGCCAGGAGATCCTCGAACTCGCCGAGGACCTGAGCCGACGGGCTGCCCTCGCCCTGGACAACGCCCGCCTCTACTCCGAGCGCACGGCCATCAGCCAGTCCCTGCAGCGCAGTCTCCTGCCGCCGGAGCTGCCCGAGATCGACGGCGTGGAGGTCGAGGTCATCTACCGCGCCGCCGGCGAGGGCAACGAGGTCGGCGGCGACTTCTACGATCTCTTCCCCATCAGCGACGGCGCCTACGGCTTCGCCATCGGCGACGTCTGCGGCACGGGCCCCAACGCCGCCGCGGTCACCGGCCTCGCCCGGCACGCCCTGCGGCTCCTCGCCCGTGAGGGTCTCAGCGGCCCCGCCGTCCTGGAGCGCCTGAACTCCGCCATCCTCGACGAGGGAGCCCGCAGCCGCTTCCTGACCCTCCTCTACGGCGAGATGAGGCCGCAGGAGGACGGCAGCGCGGAGCTGAAGGTGGTCTGCGCCGGCCACCCGCTCCCCCTCCGCCTGCGCCAGGACGGCACCGTCGAACCGGCCGCCGAACCCCAGCCTCTCCTGGGAGTCATGGAGGACCTGGAGCTCTACGAGCAGACGGTCACCCTCGACCCGGGCGACGTCCTGCTGTGCGTGACCGACGGTGTGACCGAACGCCGCGAAGGCACCCGCATGCTGGGCGACGACGGTCTCGCCGACGTCCTGACCACCTGCACGGGCCTGACGGCCGGCGCGGTCGCGGCCCGCATCATGCGCGCGGTCGAACGCTTCGCCTCCGACGCCCCGTCCGACGACATGGCGATCCTGGCCATGCGGGTCCCGGAAGTCCACCAGGACTGAGAGAAGACGGAAGACGGGCATGAAAAAGGCCCCGCCCGAAGGGGCGGGGCCTTTTCTGTCGAGCCCCCAAACGGAATCGAACCGTTGACCTTCTCCTTACCATGGAGACGCTCTACCGACTGAGCTATAGGGGCCTGCTACCCTGCGGGGTTTCCCTCGCGGCAACGAAAGAGATCGTACCCTGAACGCGCCCGTGCTCCCAAATTCCGTCAGAAGGCGGGCTGGAGCAGTCCGCCGAGCGCATTGCAGGCCGACACCATGTGCTGCAACTCCCGCTTGGTGAGGGCGCCGTCGACGGGCAGCGCCAGTGCCTCGTCGGCGGCCCGCTCGGTCTCCGGCAGGGACACGCACCGCCGGTACTCGGGCAGCCGATGCACCGGCGTCTTCACCGGCACGCGGCACTCAACTCCCTTGAGGCGCAGAGCCCGTGCGAACGCGTCCCGGTCGGGCCGCCCATTCCCGGGCACCCGCACCACATACTGCTGGTAGGTGTGCCCGTCACCGCCGTCGGGCACCAGCACACCCTTCAACTTGGCCTCCAAGTACGCCGCCCGCTGCCGGCGCTGGGCGACCTCGTCGTACGGCCCCTCGGACTCGCTCTGCTCCAGCACCAGCAGCCCATGCCGTCGCCCGACGGCCCGCAGTCGCGGCACATCGGCCACCCGCCCGAAGCGGTGTACGGCGACGACAGCGGCCGTCCGCGGACCGAGGACCGCGTCCACGGCGGCGGCGTCCAGGCAGTACGTCACCGGGTCTATGTCGGCGAACACGGGCAGCGCACCCGCGAGGACCACGGCCTCGGCCACCTCGACGTTCCCGAAGGCCGGTACGACGACCTCGTCACCGACCCCTATGCCGGCGGCCTGGAGCATTGCAGCAGTACCCATGCCATGGATCGTCTGCGCGACACGTGAACGACAGATGACGCACAACAAAAAAGGGCTGGACCCGAAACCTAAGTTTCGGGTCCAGCCCTCTAAGTATTGTTCGGCGGCGTCCTACTCTCCCACAGGGTCCCCCCTGCAGTACCATCGGCGCTGTAAGGCTTAGCTTCCGGGTTCGGAATGTAACCGGGCGTTT